>JBBQIT010000011.1:0-23266 GCA_038325205.1 Bdellovibrionota bacterium | reverse complement strand
ATACTCAAAAAGCGATTTATCCAAGGTGAGATTGCGCCGAAGATTCGAGAACTTGATCACTACCGTGGTGTCCTCCGTATCGGTCGTCAAAGTCTCGAGAAAATAGCCGGCTTTAGCTATTTTCGCAATATATGTTTCCCGGCTTCCGTCCTTCGGAACGAGCTTTAATGTTACGGTTTCAGGGGTTTGTGCTATCAGAGTCGAAGTGTAAATCGAGGCAAACTTGGCTTTGCCGGTTAGGAAATTCAAGGGCTTAGCTCCCGCCGCCCTCCCAATGTTGGCATAAATATCTACCAGGGTGGTTCCCCTCTGGTTCTTATGCACGACCTGTAACTCATGGCCTTTTAGAATCTGAAAGCTTCCATCGGTCTTAGATTCCCACTTGAGCTTGTCTGGGCGAAGCACTGAAATCACACCTGTGGTTACATCTGGAGGAAGGCCGACCATCGCCTTAGACGAGACCTCTTGGGTGAAGTCGGCTTGAAAGGACTTAAGGGCGTCCCAAGCGGACTGTAGCTTTCCCAGCTGTAGATCGACTTCGGTCGGGACTTTACTAGTTTTCGTGGCGTGAGCTGGCCAGGTTAAAAAAGACAGGCCAAGCAGAGCCGTAAAGAGATAGCGTTTCACGGCTTGGGTTGTAACAAATTTAAAGGGACCAGGATAGCGGAAGGATAACTACGAGACTAGGACGGAGCGGCGCTTCGCAGCCCCAGTAGAAGCCCCGACGACGCCTTCTTTTTCCATCTGTTCCATAAGCGTTGCCGCTCGGTTGTAACCGATTTTGAGATGCCGCTGGATGAGCGAGATGCTGGCTTCCCCTTTTTCGGTCACGATGCGAACGGCTTGATCGTAGAGCCGGCCTTCTTCGTCGTCCCCGTGGGCCGAGAGTCCGCCCTCGAGATCAACCTCTTCGGACCGAGCCAAGATGCCTGCGTCGTACTCAGGGGCTCCTTGAGCTTTTAGGTATTCGACGACGCGAGTGGTATCGGCGTCGGATAGGAAAGGGCCTTGCATACGTTTTAGCGTGGTAAAGCCCGCCGAATGCAGAAGTAAATCTCCGTGGCCCAATAAGCGTTCTGCGCCTGTGCGATCTAAGATCGTTTTCGAATCGATCGAAGAAGCCACTCGGAAAGAAAGTCTCGTTGGAAAGTTGGCTTTAATGGTTCCCGTAACTACATCCGTCGAAGGACGTTGAGTTGCCAAGACTAAATGAATTCCGCTGGCGCGCGCTTTTTGTGCCAAACGCGCAATCGAAAGTTCTACTTCTTTGGGAACCACTGCCATTAAATCAGCGTACTCATCGATGACGACGACGATGAAGGGCATGGGTACGCAATCCAGCTCTTTGCCTTCTTTGTGTAACTCCGCTAACTTTTCATTAAACGCTTGGATATGTCTCACGCCAAACCCATGCATCGCTGTGTATCGCCGTTCCATTTCGTCGACAGTCCAACGAAGGGCCATCACTGCTTTCTTTGAATCTACGACGACAGGAAGCAGTAAGTGGGGGACGCCTTCGTACTGGCTGAGTTCGACCATTTTAGGATCGACCAAGATCAATTTTAATTGCTCCGGACTGAAGCGATACAGAAGACTAGAAATCAGCGTGTTCATGAAAACCGATTTTCCGGTGCCTGTAGATCCTGCAATTAGCAAATGTGGCATCGAAGCTAAGTCGGCAGCTAGAGGCTCGCCCGAAGCGAGGCGTCCCAGAACGATGGGGATTTTAAGTTCATTGTTGAAGAACGGAGTTTCTTGCAAAAGATCTTTGAAGAAAACCATTTCGCGCTGGGGACTCGGAATCTCAATACCAACGACAGGCTTTCCGGGAATGGGGGCGACGATACGGACGCTTAGTACACTGAGCGCTAAAGTAAGGTCGTCTGAGAGGTTCGAGATTTCTTTGATCTTAACTCCGCTGGCCGGCTTGAATTCGTAAACCGTGATCACAGGTCCTGGAGAGATATGAACCACTTCTCCATCTACACCGAAATCTTTTAACTTCTGGACGAGAATATTTCCTTTTTCGAGGTACCAGCTCTTATCGACAGGTTTATTTTTAGATTCCGCTTTTCCCGAAAGTAGTTGCAGGTGAGGGAGCTGGAAGTTTTGTTTGCGGCCTTTGTGGACTCGATTTTTCGGAAGCCCCAGCTTGGGCGCGCGCTTTACTGGCTCTGCGATCGTTGCGCCGATAAGTGCTTCGGGAATTTCAACATCCTCGTCAGAAACCGCTTCGCCTTCTTCTCCGACATCTTCGTCTTCTTCATTTTGGGCTTCTAGTTCCGGAGCTTCTAGTTCAGGTTGTTCGTAAGTATTAGGAAGTTCTGTCGTGTTTTCGGTCTTTTTGAATTTAGCGCCCAAAGCACCCCAGAATCCGGGAATCTTTTTCGCATTCTGCAAATGTTGTTTAAGGACAGGCATGGATCTCGGAGCGGCGCCTCGAATCCAAGTTTCCGAACCCGTCACAATTTGCCATCTTAAAACTAAAATTAACGAGGACAAAAAAGCTACTATGCCAATTAAGCGAACCCCCAAAGGGCCTACGGCATAGCCAAAGACCTGACTGAACAGCTCTCCCGAGAGTCCACCGGGATTAGAAAGCTGCCATGGCATCCAGCGGTGAGGGAACATGGTTTGAAAAAGAATACTAAGTGACACCACCATGAGCACGGGGCCGATACTTCTCGTTTTCCAACTTCCTCCGTCACGGAAGGGCATCTTGATGGCGATGAGTGAAGGGAGAAAAGCTAGAGCTAAAGCCGTTAAGCCAAAAAGTTGAAACAGAGTGTCCGCTAAAATACTTCCGAAGCGTCCCATCCAGTTGTGCAATCCGCCGTTCGTGCTCCAAGTGCTCCATGAAGGGTCGGTCGGCGAGTAGGAGAGCAGCGCCATGAACAGGGCTATCGTTAGGGCAAGGCACAAGAGCCGCCGCAATTCGAAAGCGACAAAACTAGTGTCTGGATTTCGCGAGGGCTGCGCGTGGATGTGGGGATACCCGCTAGCATCGGACTGATTCAAGATCATAGATAAGCTCGTTGATGGTTGAGTTAGCTGCGTTGCAAATTTTAGAAAGGGATTTTTTTCGACGGCGAAACTTAAAACTTTGAAGCTTCTGATACTGCGAAAGTTCGATTAAGGAATTAATCGACTAAATTCAGTATAACTTAGTGACATTGCTTGTCAATCAACTTGCTTGACACGATTGCGACCGTTGCTATCATCGGTATGGTGGGTTAACGGGTTTTTAAGGCTCTAAGTCCAAATCTTAATAAAAGAAAATACCTTCGCCGGTTTTATTTGCGTAGGAAAAGTGGGCCGAGCTTTTTCAAGTCCTTGATTGGGAGGGGATGTCATGCCAACCGGCTTTGTGAAGTGGTTTAACGACAACAAGGGTTACGGATTTATTGAGCAAGAAGGCGGCGCGGATGTATTCGTGCACTTTTCTGCAATTGAAGGCGAAGGTTTCAAGTCGCTGACAGAAGGTCAAGAAGTTGAGTTTGACATGACCCAGGGTCCCAAAGGACCGCAGGCTACACGAGTTCGCAAGCTTAAAACAAACGCTTAAGCATTGGTTCGTCGTTCAGTTTTGCACAGGTTTGTCTTTTAGGGGATTCGTCTAATCTGAGAGTCCCCTCTCACCTTAATGCCATTAGCATTTAGCTTCGGTTAAGTGAAAGATAGGCTCGCGGTCACAGGAGCGTCTTCACGTCCGAATCCTAGACATAGGTAATAAAGCTAGAGCTAACGCTGACGCGAACGCTAGGTTCGAAGGCGCCTTTTCCTCGCGTTAGCGTTAGCTCTAGCGTTAGCGTTATTACCTAGGTCTAAGATTTAGGGCTGTCTTTTCTTGGTGGGAATTCGTCTTGACACGCCACAAGAGTTTCTTTTAATGTGAGGACGTTTTCACTCTTGAAGCCCTTTTCGTATGGTCATCAAGGCAAGCCCGTAGGGGGTAGACAGCCTGCAAAACCACGAGGATAAACGGATTTCCCTCCCCCACATCGATTGACAACCTAACGAAAACTTGGGAAGTGCTTCCAAAAAACAAGGCCCATAACACGGCAAATTTAATACACGGATGATAATCCCCACAATTCATTCAGACCAGTTGAGGTAGTTGCATGCATCTTAAGGAGCTCAAAGAAAAGCCGATCTCCGAATTAACCGAGCTAGCGCGTTCGTTAGGCGTCGAATCCCCCGGTGGATTACGACGACAAGAAGTGATCTTTGCGATCCTTCAAGCGCAGACCGAACAGAACGGTCAGATTTACGGAGAAGGCGTCTTGGAAACACTTCCAGACGGATTCGGGTTCTTAAGAGCACCCGATTACAATTACCTTCCAGGGCCAGATGATATTTACGTCTCCCCCTCTCAGATTCGCCGCTTTATGCTGCGAACCGGAGATACGGTAGAAGGTCAGATTCGTCCTCCCAAAGATTCCGAACGATACTTCGCTCTTCTTAAGGTCGAAAAAGTTAACTTCGAAGACCCTGAAGTAGCCCGCGAAAAGATCCTCTTCGACAACTTAACGCCTGTGTACCCACACAAGCGTTTTGAGCTCGAACATGATCCTAAGAAGTATTCGACTCGAATCATCGATTTAATGACGCCCATCGGCATGGGACAGCGTGGTCTTATCGTAGCGCCTCCGCGTGCTGGTAAGACGATGCTCATGCAAGAGATCGCTAATGCGATCACGCATAACCATCCCGACGTCGTTCTTATCGTGTTGCTCATCGACGAGCGACCGGAAGAAGTGACCGACATGGAGCGCAATGTCGTCGGAGAAGTCGTAAGTTCCACTTTCGACGAACCGGCCACTCGCCACGTTCAAGTTGCTGAAATGGTGATTGAAAAGGCGAAGCGTCTTGTCGAGCACAAGAAAGACGTCGTTATTCTTTTAGATTCCATCACGCGTTTAGCGCGCGCTTACAATACCGTCGTACCCCCGAGCGGAAAGATCCTCTCAGGTGGTGTCGATTCAAACGCGCTGCACAAACCAAAACGCTTCTTTGGAGCTGCCCGTAACATCGAAAACGGAGGCAGTCTCACGATTCTTGCCACGGCGCTCATCGATACCGGTAGTCGAATGGATGAAGTAATCTTTGAAGAATTCAAAGGTACAGGTAATCTAGAGATTACGCTTGATCGAAAGCTGATGGAGAAACGCATCTTCCCCTGTATCGACATCAACAAGTCGGGAACTCGAAAAGAAGAATTGTTGATCGATAGGGAAGTACTCAATCGTGTCTGGATCTTGCGCAAAGTGCTTCAACCCATGAACGTTGTCGATAGCATGGAATTCCTGCTCGATAAAATCATGTCGACGAAGACGAATAAAGACTTCTTGAACTCGATGAGTTCTTGAGAGCCGGCTACTTAAAAATTCGTCGTAACCAAAGCTTTTCATCTTAAGGAAAGAGGCTTCATTCCATGAAGCGTCGTTACCTCATCTTGTTTTCGCTTAGCGGATTAGTGCTTTGTTGCGACCAATTAAGTAAACATTTGGTTCGTACGCTCTATTCTGTCGGCGATAAAAAGGCTCTTTTGCCGCCTCTTATCGACATGTTCTACGCGCGCAACAATGGATTCGCCTTTGGGCTGTTGCAGAGAGCTCCTTCAACACTTCAGGAAGTGTTTTTCGTCGGTGTTCCTGCCTTTGCCATGATTCTCATCATTCTGATTTTCATAAAGCTTCAAGACAACCAAATGCTCACTTCCATAGCTCTGACGACGATATTGGGGGGGGCCGTAGGCAATCTCTTGGACAGGCTTCATTTTGGTTACGTCGTAGACTTTATCTCGATTCACTTTGGTTCCTATCGATTGCCGCCTTTTAACATTGCGGACGCTTCCATCATTGCAGGGGTGCTCTTGATGTTTGTAAGTCAGCTAACCCAAGAAAAAACGAGCGTAACCGCGTGACTGGTAAAATCCGCCGTTCCTCATTTTCTTCGAAATATCTTCTCTTGGGCGTCATTACGTTAGTCGTGGTGCTAGTAGACCAATGGACGAAGTTAGCGATTCACCGCCGTTTTCATTGGGGAGAAAGCCGCCCTCTCTTTGAGTCCTTTTTTTCGCTTACTTACGTACGCAATACCGGGGCTGCTTTCGGACTGTTGCATCATGCGCCGGTCTGGTTTCGGGAGCCCTTTTTCATTGTTGTGCCGGTGGCCGCAATGTTTGTGATCCTTTGGATATTTGCGACGCTGCCCAAGTCTCAAAAGACAGTCGCTTTCGGCCTTTGTCTGGTTTTCTCAGGAGCTTTGGGCAACTTGATAGATCGGTTAAGGCTTGGATATGTTATCGACTTTTTGGACTTCTACTGGAAACAGGAGCACTGGCCCGCGTTCAATTTCGCCGACTCGTGCATCGTCGTGGGAGTCACCATTCTGTTTGTTGCTACGTTTATGACGGAAGCGTCTGAAAGAACCAAGAAAGTTTCCAAAGAAACTAGGCCCAATCATCGCATACGCCGGGCTAAATCGGCCTCAAAACATAGGTAAATGCGAGTTGAGGCCAGTTTGGGAGCGTGGTACTACTAGCCCCACTTGTTTTGAAAGGTAGGACTCTCTGGAAACCGCGGGAGAAAAAAAATTGGATTCGCACGAACACGATCACAAGCACGCTGGCGGGGGTACCCCTGAAAAAGGCCACGTTCACGGAACTCACGTGAAGAAGGTAGATCGCATCAGCCCCACCAAAGTGAAGATGACCGTAGAGCTTTCCGCTTCAGCGGTAGCCGAACACGAAAAGCAAACGACCAAACGCTATTCTCAGCAAGCAAGAATTCCAGGGTTTCGCCCCGGCAAAGCGCCGACCAAGATGGTTCTTGATAAGTACGGCGCGGACATCCGAAAAGATGTGATCACGCATTTAGTGGAGTCGGGAGTTCATGAGGCGATTACGGAAGCTAAGCTTACGCCCATCAACCAACCCAACATTAAATTGAAAGAAGTCTCTTTCGGTGACGGAAAGCCGATCGAGTTCGAAGTCGAGTTCGAAGTTCAGCCGGAAATTGAAGTCCGCAAATATAAAAAAGTGCCTCTGAAGCCCAATGATTCGGCAGTCACTGAGGAAGAGATCACTAAGACTTTAGATAATCTAAGAGACCGAATGTCGGCTCTAGAACCTCTCGAAGCGACGAAGCCCGAGAAGGGAAATTTTGCGGTGGCTGAAATCTCTTTTGAGATCAAAAAGAATCCGCCAAAGATTGAGCCTACCCGTCCTTACACCATTGAATTGGGTGCTGGTCAGGTGATGCCGGAACTCGAAACGGCACTTTTGGGTCTTACCGTCGGTGGAGAGACCTCGGTAACGTCGAAGTTCCCTGAAGATCATCAGGATAAAGAATTGGCCGGCCAAGAAGCCGTCTATCAAGTTAAGCTTTTGGAGCTGAAAAAGAAGACGCTCCCTGAGTTAAATGATGCTTTTGCTTCTCAGCTGAAAGATACCCTTACGCTAGAAACCTTGAAGAAAGAGATTCGAGAGAACCTCGAAACTCAAAAGAAGGAAGAGGTCGAAAAGACCAAGCGTGAAGAGGTTCTCGATTACTTGGTGAAGAATAATCCCTTTGATTTGGCGAACACTTTGGTCGAAGCCCAAATGTATCGTCTCGTACAATGGATGCAGGAAGATTCGAAAAAGCGTGGTTATCCGCCTCTTAAGATGAACGAGAAGGATATCGAGCAGGTACGAAAGCGTTCCGAAGACATGGTTCGCGGCTCTCTCATTCTCAAAGAAATTGCGGTGAAAGAGAATATCACCCTCGATGAGAAACTTGTTGAGACCAGAGTGGAAGAATTTGCCAAGCAAATGAACCGAGATTTGGAAGAGACTCGAAAGTTTTTGTCGGGTAAAGGTATGCTCGATAGATTACAGGATGAAGTCCTGACCGACCAGGTGTACGCTTTCTTAATCCAGAACGCCGAGCCGGGAAGTGCGAAGTCCTGATTTGGAAGTTTTTGAAGTGTAGTTCGTGATGGTTTGAGCGATGGTTTGAACCGTGTCCCATGTGACTTTTTGGTTGCGACTGAGATGATAAGCTCGTGAATTGGAGGGACCGCATACCCGCAGTCCTAAGCCTTTTCGGCGCTTAATGCTAACCAACGTTGGTCACGACGGGTCTTGTCATTCGCTCTTGCCTTGAGTTAAAACACAACAAGAGGTGCCTAAAGTGTCTGGCCTTCTCTCGATCGCGCCCGGTTTTGGTATCCAAGACAGCACCCAGAAAGCATCAAGCAAGGAGACGGATCCCGTGAGCTACTTAGTTCCTATAGTTATTGAGCAGACCCCCCGAGGTGAACGTAGTTTTGACATCTATTCGCGTTTACTTAAGGAGCGAATCATTTTCATTGGTTCAGCTATCGACGACGCTGTTGCGAATCTCGTCTTAGCTCAGCTTTTATTTTTAGAGTCGGAAGATCCTGCTTCTGACATTCATATGTATATCAACTCTCCTGGCGGAAGCGTCTCGGCAGGGCTTGGTATCTATGACATGATGCAGTACATTAAACCGGACATCGCGACCTACTGCACGGGCCTTGCGGCCAGCATGGGAGCGGTACTTTTGGCCGCGGGAACTAAAGGTAAGCGCTACGCACTTCCTCATTCCCAAATCATGATTCATCAGCCGTTGGGAGGCGCCCAAGGTCAAGCGACCGACATCGCCATCCAAGCGAAGCAGATTTTGTTACTGAAAGAAAAGCTGAATAAGATTTTGGTAAAGCATACGGGTCAGCCCTACGAGAAGATCGAACTCGACACCGATCGAGATCGTTATCTTTCTTCTGAGGAAGCGAAAACTTACTCCATCATCGATACGGTAATTTCTGAGCGAGGTAAGGCAGCTCCTAAAGGTGAGAAGGGATAAGTCCAAATGAGCAATGTGCGGAGTTTTGTTAATGTACTTTCTAGGGGGCAATCATGAGCCGAAGAGATAGTGATAGTTTCGGAAATCTCGTTTGCAGTTTTTGCGGAAAAAGTCAGCGCGAAGTTAAGAAGCTGATCGCCGGCCCTACCGTCCATATTTGCGACGAGTGCATCGAACTCTGTAACGACATCATCGCGGAAGAGGCGGAAAAGGAAGATCTTCGCACGGGAGTGACGAAGATTCCGAAGCCCTCTGAGATCAAGACTGTTTTAGATGACTATGTCATCGGTCAGGATCAAGCGAAGAAGACGTTGTCGGTGGCCGTCCACAACCATTACAAACGTATCTTTAGCAAACAGTCTGGACATACGAACAGTGAAGTTGAGCTGCAAAAGAGCAATATTATGCTCATCGGCCCGACCGGTAGCGGAAAGACGTTGCTCGCGCAGACGTTGGCGCGAGTGCTCAAAGTTCCGTTCACCATCGTTGATGCGACGACTTTAACCGAAGCCGGTTATGTCGGTGAGGACGTCGAAAACATCATCCTCTACCTGCTTCAAAACGCCGATTACGACATTGAAAAGACGCAGAAAGGCATCGTCTACATCGACGAAATCGATAAGATCGCCCGCAAAGGTGATAACCCATCGATTACTCGAGACGTATCAGGCGAAGGCGTTCAGCAGGCATTGCTTAAAATCTTTGAAGGAACTCGAGCGAATGTTCCACCCAAGGGCGGGAGAAAGCATCCGCAGCAAGAGTTTCTGCAGATCGACACGACTAACATCTTGTTTATTTGCGGCGGTGCCTTCGTAGGTCTGGATAAGATCATCGAAGCCCGAAGCCACAAAAAGAGCATGGGTATTAACGCTGAGGTGCGATCTGATCAAGATCGCGCTAAAGAAAACCCACTTCACGCGATCCGACCGGAAGATCTCTTGAGATTTGGTTTGATTCCGGAGTTTGTGGGTCGCTTGCCAGTGACCGCTACTTTGGACGAATTGGATGAGACGGCGTTAATGCGAATTCTCACCGAACCCAAGAACGCCATCATTAAGCAGTACCAGAAACTCTTCGAGTACGAGAATGTGAAGCTCAACTTCAAAGAAAGTGCGCTTCGCACCATCGCGCGGGAAGCGTTAAAGACGAAAACCGGCGCTCGTGGACTAAGAGCGATTCTTGAGCATTCCATGCTCGATATCATGTACGAGTTGCCCTCCATTCCGAATTTAAAGGAATGTATTGTTAACGACGAAGTGATCTTGAAGAGTGCTAAGCCAGAGCTGATTTCCCAGACGCCGGAAGAACAAGCGGCTGCGGCCAGTACTTTTGGTAAGAAAGTCGAATCGGCTTAACAAATGTTTGCAGGGGCTCCGGGGATTTTCCCCGGGGCCTTTTTTTTTATGTCCGGCTTCGCTTTCAGCTTCGCCGGGACAGGCAATGAATTAGCGCTTGTTCGAGTGTCTCGTCGGTTACTCCCGCTTTTCGCCTACGGCAAGAACGGTCAGGCAAGGCCCACAGCATTATGCTTCTTTGCTATCCCACCAGTTTCCTTAGTGGTCGGTCGCCCAATTGGAGATATAATTAGAACAGGCTGCACCAGTTTAATCGTTTTCTTTGATTACTCGTAAGTGAAGCTATCCCGTTACAAGTAGCACGCTGTAAACCAACAACAAGGCGGTCGCTAATCTATGACTAAGAAATCGGAACCGACTCAAGTATTTTCTCTTTTACCGCTTCGGGACATCATCGTGTTCCCCCATATGGTCGTGCCGCTATTTGTGGGTCGGGAAAAGTCTATTCGCGCATTGGAAGAGGCCATGGCCACCAGCGAACAGATCGTCTTGGCTGCGCAGAAAAAGGCGCAGAACAACAATCCCGACGATAAAGACATCTTCACCATTGGAACTTTGGCGAAGATCGGCCGGCTCCTCAGATTGCCCGACGGTACCCTCAAAGTGCTCGTCGAAGGAATCGAGCGCGTCAAAATCCACAAATATCTCGAAAAGGACAACATTTTCCGCGTAGAAGCTGAGATCCTCGAAGAGTACGTATCGAGCACCGTCGAGGCCGAAGCCTTTCTACGCAGCATCAAAACCACTTTCGAGTCGTATGTAAAACTTAACAAGCGCATTCCGCCTGAGCTTTTAATGTCAGTGCTCTCGATAGAAGAGCCTGGGAAACTTGCCGACTCGATCATTCCTCACCTGAATATCAAGGTGGAAGAAAAGCAGAAGTTGCTTGAGATCGTGGATGCTTGCAAACGCTTAGAGCGTCTCTTTGGGCTAATTGAAGGTGAGATTGAGATCCTTCAAGTCGAAAAGAAGATTCGCACTCGCGTTAAGAAGCAGATGGAGCGCTCGCAAAAAGAGTATTACCTCAACGAGCAGATGCAGGCGATCCAGAAGGAATTGGGAGAGCGTGACGAGTTCAAGAACGAGATTTATGAACTCGAAAAGGCGATTAAGCGCAAAAATATGCCGGAAGAAGCCGGTAAAAAGGCGCGAGCTGAGCTCAAGAAATTGAAGATGATGTCGCCGATGTCGGCGGAAGCCACGGTCGTAAGAAACTACCTCGACTGGATGATCAGCATCCCTTGGAGTGAAAAGACCGAAGATAAGATCGACGTGGATGAGGCCGAAAAGGTACTCGATGTCGACCATTACGGCTTGAAGACGGTAAAAGAGCGCATTCTGGAACATCTTGCGGTGCAAAGTTTGGTCGACAAGATGCAAGGACCCATCCTCTGTTTGGTTGGCCCTCCCGGCGTCGGTAAAACCTCTCTTGCTCGTTCCATCGCGCGCTCCATCGGACGTCAGTTCGTGAAGATCTCCTTAGGCGGCGTAAGAGATGAAGCCGAGATTAGAGGTCATCGAAGAACCTACATCGGAGCGCTTCCCGGCAAATTGATCCAAGCGATGAAGAAGGCCGAAACGATCAATCCCGTGGTGCTTCTCGACGAAATCGACAAGATGAGCACGGATTTCCGCGGAGATCCTTCGAGTGCTCTTCTTGAAGTCTTGGATCCCGAGCAGAACAAGTTCTTCTCGGACCATTACTTGGAAGTCGAATACGACTTGAGCAACGTGATGTTTATTACCACCGCCAATTCGCAACATTCGATTCCCTGGCCGCTCTTGGACAGATTAGAAGTCATCAACCTTTCGGGTTATACGGAAGAAGAGAAGGTTGAGATCTCTAATCGACATCTTATTCCTAAACAGATTTCCCGACATGGATTGGACGACACTAAAATCGCCATTCCTCCTCAGACCGTAGAAGACGTTATCCGTCACTATACGAAAGAGGCCGGAGTGCGAAGCTTGGAGCGCGAGATCGCTTCCATCTGCCGCAAAACAACTCGTCAGATGGTTAAGAAATCATCGAAGAAGGACAAGGTATTGGTCAATTCCAAGAAGCTCGTCGAGATCTTGGGACCGCACAAGTATCGTTACCAAAAGTCGGAAGAGAATTCTGAAATCGGTCTCTGTAATGGCTTAGCCTATACGGAAACGGGCGGCGACATGTTGGTTATCGAAGTCGCTCAAATGCCTGGCGCCGGTAAGCTGATGGTCACTGGAAAGCTCGGCGACGTCATGCAAGAGTCGGCACAAGCAGCCATGAGTTATGTGCGTTCTCGCGCAAAGCTTTTGGGGCTTGCTCCTGACTTCTACCAGAAAATTGATCTTCACATCCACGTACCTGAAGGAGCCATCCCGAAAGACGGACCTTCCGCGGGTATCACGATGGCAACGGCTCTCGTAAGTGCGCTGACCTCAAAGCCAGTAAGTAAAGATGTGGCGATGACGGGTGAAATGACCCTTCGAGGAAATGTCCTTCCCATCGGTGGGCTCAAAGAGAAAATCTTTGCTGCTTATCGTGGAGGCATCAAGAAGATCATCATCCCGAAAGAGAATGCAAAAGACCTCCGAGATGTTCCCAAGAATATCTTGAAGGGAATGCAGATCGTTGAAGTCACGCACGTCGATCAAGTCTTGCGACACGCGCTTCTAACGGACGAAGTCTTTGTGCAACCTCCGCCAGAGCCGAGCAAACCCTCGGTGGAAATCCCAGCGGATGCGGCCAAGACCGACGAGTCGACATCGATTACACATTAGTTTTCTTATTAGCCAAACGGCCCACCCTCAAAAGGGGTGGGCTTTTTTATTTCCCAGCCATCAACCACTTAGCGGGCCTGCCCGGCGTAGCCTCGGGCGAAGCCGGGTGTATTCTAAGAGAATGCGTCAAATACTTGTAATCATGTCACTTTTCTATTGATTTGGTGCGTTAGTTTACAGTAAACTAAGATCAGTTGAGAGACACAACACAGAACATCTAGCCCGATAAAAGGTACTAACGACATGGGGAGGTAGCATGACCAAATGCGGCGCTTGCGCGAAGCAGAAGTCATCGTTCGTCATGAGCAATCGGTTTATCTGTTTGCACTGTGATGAGCTGTTGTTCGATATCGAGATCGAATGTGAGGATGAGAGTCTAGGCGCCCAGCCTTCAGATCTCACCAAGCGGATCAGAAAAACCAAAGACACGGCTGAAGACTTAAAGAACCAGAATTAGAAATTACCAATAGATATAACCAAGCCCCACTCCGCTGGAATGAGGCTTTGAAAATCTCCGTCCCGAAAATGAACGGCGGATGACGACTCAACGTTGGGAGGCGGTGAGTGGTTGTCCGCCGTTTTTTATTTCATTAGGGACTTTAGATCGTCTACGCGATCCAATTTTTCCCAAGTGAATCCCTTAGCCGAGGTTCGGCCAAAGTGCCCATACGCCGCGGTCTCTTCGTAGATGGGGCGCAGTAGATCCAACGTTTTCGTAATATCGGCAGGTTTGAGGCCGAATACCTCGCGAACCGCTGCTACCAATTTTTGTTCTGGAATATTTCCCGTTTGATAATCGTCGATCATCACAGAGACGGGCTCGGCAACTCCGATGGCGTAAGCCAACTGAACCAAGCAACGTTTCGCGAGTCCTGCCGCTACGATGTTCTTCGCAATATAGCGAGCCATGTAAGAGGCCGAGCGATCTACTTTCGAGGGATCCTTGCCGGAGAAGGCGCCGCCGCCGTGAGCTCCGTGTCCACCGTAAGTATCGACGATGATCTTACGGCCTGTGAGTCCGCAATCTCCCATCGGTCCGCCGATGACGAAACGTCCGGTCGGATTAATATAAAATTTGGTTTTAGCATCGAGAAGTTTTGCCGGGATCGACTTTTGGATGACTTCTTCCATGACGGCTGTTTTTAACTCTTCGTAGGCGACATCAGGACTGTGCTGAGTGGAAACGACGACGGCTTCGACTCTTTTGAGCTCGCCGTTTTCGTATTGAACCGTGACTTGAGCTTTTCCATCAGGACGCAGGAAGCCCAAGACACCTTCTTTGCGGCAGTCTGCCAATCGCTTCGTTAAACGATGCGAGTACGCCAAAGAAGCGGGCATATATTCCGGAGTTTCATTGCAAGCAAAGCCAAACATGGCTCCTTGATCGCCGGCGCCTTGTTCTTTGAAGAGCCCTTGGCCTTCGGTGACCCCTTGAGAAATATCTGGAGACTGGCGTCCGATAGCCGTAATAACGGCACAGCTCTTATAGTCGAAACCCATTTCATCACCAGCATAACCAATGCGCTTAATCGTGTTTCGCGCGATATCGGTAGCATCGATGACGGCAGTCGTTGTGATTTCGCCGCTGACCAAGGCAAGACCGGTGGTTACCAAAGTCTCACAAGCCACGCGACCCCGAGGGTCTTGTGCGAGTACCGCATCAAGAACTGCGTCTGAGATTTGATCGGCAACCTTATCCGGATGTCCTTCCGTGACCGATTCCGAACTAAAGAGGCAATTTTTGAGATACATACGTTGGCTTCCTATTAGTTTAGTTCCCGGTGGGAACAATAAATTCTACACGATGCTCAGGCGCCAAGGAAATGTCAACGATTTGAGAACCCTGGGGTAGGGCGTCAAAGCGGAGGTCTAGCTTAGATTATGGGGGGCTTTTGGGCTTATTTTCGACGGGCTTTGGGGGGAGAATTGAACCCCTCTTCAGCAAATTCTTCGCGACGACCGGCCTTCTTTTTCCGATTTACCGCCATCAGGGCGATGAGTAGAACAAGAATGATGCCGCCGATGGCGACAGCAAATAGGTTTTGTTCCACAAGCTTTGCGATATCAAAACCACCGCCCGAATTCTTCACGGGTTTGGGTTCAGGAGACGAAGGAACTTCAGCAGGAGGTGCTTCGTTGAATTGAGCCACCGCCGGAGGAGTATTTACCTGAGGGGGAGGAGTGTGCTTTTCTTCTGGCTGGGCGGTACTTCCGTACTGGCTTAATTTGCCAGGGTAGATAGAAAGCTTTTGTCCTCGTTCCAAACTTCCAGGGGAGTCGAGTCCGTTAACGACAGCGATCTCTTTCCAACTGCCTGCAGAACCCAATTTTTTGGTGGCGATGCGGGCTAAAGTGTCGGAGCCACTGACAATATAATCTTCCGCCGGTACCGAGCGCTCTTGGTAGAAAGAACGCATTTTGGTGTCTTTCGCTTCCGAGGTCGATTGGTAGTAAATCAATTTACCTGGTTTCCAGGTGCCGCCATTCCACGCGGTTAACTCGGTGGAGTGGTCGGGGGTTCCGTAGAAAAGGGAGGAAACGGATTTAGCCGTATCTCCCTTACGAACAAAATAAAATCGGTTTAATAAGACACCCTTTCGCGTAATCGCGCGTCCAGGAATATGCGGGGTGCGACGGATAGCAATCTTTGCCGTTTGCACGGGCTCATTGTCTTCGTTCGTACTGGCAGATTTTGGCTCCGCAATGACTGGGGTTCCTTCAGTGATGACTAGGTCGGAGTTGTCGTTGTCGGAAGGGGCCTGTGTGGAGGCCGTCTCCGTCGGAACGCTGGGGTCATTATTCGGAATTTCGTTGAGATCAGAAGAAGGTGTTGTCGAGTTGTCTGCGCTAATCGCAGAATCGGCGGTATTGAGAGAGCTTCCGCCCGTTTGTTCTAAGGTGGTCTCTACTCCGGCCGTACCTTCATCGGTTTTGGGAGCTTCATTAACGGTAGATTCTAATTCAGCAAGAGCTTCGTCTTTTGGAGGAGCTTTAACGGGTTCGGAATCACCGTTTGCCCCAGCGTCAGATTGCGCGGTGTCGGTAGTCGCGCCCTGTTCTGTGTTATCTGCTTCGTCGACTTCTTCGGCGCCACGTGAGTGGGCACACGAATTCATCGCGATTAGCCCACACAGGGCTAATGTACAAAAGGAGGGCAATATCCAGTCTCGTTTAAGCATTGAACAAGCTCTTTTCCTATTCCAGAACTAATATCGGCCGAATTTGAAAAAAGGATGAGTGAGTCATCGATTCTTTGCCGCGCCCCCTACCGTAATTTCGCGAAATGATGCTTTGAATTGACGGTCCTAGGCATTAAAAGGAGGGATGTCTTCGGAAAAATTGAGAATCCTTCCTTTGGGAGGCCTAGGGGAAATAGGCATGAACTGCCTAGTCCTTGAAACGGAAAAGGATCTAGTCCTCATCGATTGTGGGATCCAATTCCCTGATGCTAGCTATACGGGCGTCGATTTGCTGGTTCCTGACCTGGATTACGTCAGAGATCGCTTAGATAAATTGCGCGGTGTGGTAGTGACGCATGGTCATGACGACCACATTGGGGCCATTCCGTTCCTTCTCAAAGAGACGGATGTCGACGTCTACTGCACCCCGTTTCCTCGGGGACTCATCGAAAACAAGCTCACGGAATACCATGATATCCATGAAGTTAAATTTCATAAGATTGTTCCTCGGAAGCGCTTCAAAGTAGGGGCCTTTCATTTTGATCCTATTCCCGTGCAACATTCGATCATTGAGAGCTTGGCGTTCGGAATCGAAACGCCCGCGGGCAATATCGTACACACCGGCGATTTTAAGCACGATCCTAATGAGGTATCAGGTCAAAAGATTGGATTAGAGGCGTTTGAGGAATGGGCAGAGAAGGGGGTAATGCTTCTGATGTCCGACAGCACTAACGCAGAGCGTGTTGGCCATACCATTTCGGAAAACGACATTACGGCTACCTTTGAGAAGATTTTTCGCAATCAGGCGAGCCGCCTTATCATTGCGCTATTCGCCTCCAACATTAAGAGGATTGAGAACTTCCTTCACCTAGCCCACAAAGCGGGGAAGAAAGTAGCTTTTGCGGGACGTAGCATGCATTCCTACACTCGCCTAGCTCACGAGCAGGGGTCACTCAATATCCCCGAAGATACCGTCGTTCTATTAGAGAGCCTGGAGCGATATCCTCCCCAAGACGTCATTATTTTAGCGACAGGGAGCCAAGCAGAACCCGGTTCCGCTTTAGTTCGCATTGCCCATGGCAAGCACAGGGAAGTCCATATTCGCTCTGGCGACGTTGTCATAATGTCCAGCCGGTTTATTCCCGGAAATGAGCGCAATATCACCGGTATGATCGACCAGCTCTATCGAGCGGGTGCCGACGTTATGTATGAGGCGGTGCATCAAATTCATGTCTCTGGGCACGGATTTCAAGACGAGCTTGTCTTGATGCTTAAAGCCGTGAAGCCTAAGTTTTTCGTCCCTATTCACGGCGAGTACCGGCATCTTAAAAAACACGCTCTTTTGGCGCAGCGGGTCGGAATTTCTCCCTCAAACATTCTGGTGATCGAAGACGGGCAGTCGCTTGAGGCTGACAAAAAGGGAATTAGGTTAGGTGAGAAGCGGAATTTGCGGAAGACGGCCATCATTGAACACGACCTTTTGGTGAGCGATGCAGAGACCCTTTCGCAAAGGCAGGCGTTATCGAAGACCGGCGTCGTTTTTTGCGCCTTACTGCGTGATGCAAAGACTCGTAGGCTCATCGACCATCCCTCGTTAACTTACTACGGCTTACTCTTTCGCAAAGGCGAGGATCCGGAAGAAGTTCGCCAAGGTGCCATCGATAGGCTGGAAGAGATCAACGACGAATATGCGAAAAGCCCCACATTGGCAGATCATATCCGCTTGGAGATTCGGCGTTACTTTAAGAAGCGCGTGAGTCATAAGCCGCTCGTAGTGCCTTTCATTCTGGACGTATAAACCCTTAGCTCGACTATGCCGATAGTCTTATAGAGATTAGGGGTTAGCTATGCTCGCAGAAAAATTAGATTCAAAAAAATCAGTTCCGTTTTTTCAGATCCGGATCAACTCCGTTGCCACCGGAATTCCGCTTCCTTTCGACATTTATCTTTTCGTGGCAGACAAGCCGGTGTTGTTTCGAAAAAAAGGTGACGTGATTACTCCGGATCGAATGAAACTTCTGTACCACCATGGTGGCGAACAGTTTCTCGTTCCTGATGACCAAAGAGCTCCTTATCTTCAGAGCTTAAAAAATATTATTCATGATCCCAGCACATCGACGGAGAACAAAGCCAAGTTCATTAAGGAATCGGCTTTTCTTCATGTTCAAGACCTGTTCACCAAAGATAACGTGGCTCAAGCGGTTGCTGAGTCCAACTCTCTTATTGAAGAGATGGTAAACTTTGTTTCTACTGACGTTGCGGCGGTCAGTACTCTCATGCGATTGTCGGTTCACGACTATTACACTTACAATCACTGTGTAGATGTCGCCGTGTATTCGATCGTTTTAGCGAAGCATCTTTTTGGAAATGACAAAGAGCTTCTTTTGATAGCGGGCCTCGGTGGTCTTCTGCATGATATTGGCAAGCGCAAGATCGATAGCGGCATCATCAATAAGAACTCTCCTTTAACGCCTGGAGAGTGGAATGAGATTAAAAAGCATCCCAGTTACGGCAAAGATTTTTTGGAACAGATCGACAGCATTCCCGATGCGACTCGTTTGGTTGTTTTCGAACATCACGAAAACTTTGATGGTACGGGCTACCCTCGTGGGTTGAAAGAAGAGAGCATCTCAAAACTTTCTCGTATTGTTTCCATCGCCGACGTATTCGACGCTTTAACGACCGATCGCTCTTATCACAAAGCGATTCCTCCAGTAGAAGCGCTGAACACCATGTTTGCGATGCAACCCGGGAAGTTTGATCCGAATATTTTTAAGTCGTTCAATAAGAACTTCCAGCAGAAAAGCGACTTCACTTTGGCGAAGGATTTCGATCCTTGTCAGCCGAGTAAAAAGTTGAAGATCGTTAAGTAAAACCCCGTCCGTTTTGGCCTCCTGTTATTGCGAGGCCGAAGGCCGTGGCAATCTTTGGCCTATGAATTGGGACTTTCCAGCCACTTCATATAGTCCGCTATCGCCGGCTCTAATTTCCATTGGTAGGTAAAGCCTAACTTCTCCGACGCTAAAGTAATATCAGCGATGGTGTTGCTTTGGTAAGTGGCTGGCTCGTAAGGCATGGGGAAGTATTCGATCTCAGCTTTTTTTCCTAAGACGGCATTTAAGCAAGCCACCAATCCATTGAAACTGGTTCCGACTCCAGTGCCGACGTTATAAACGCCGCTCGGGGCTTTCACGGCACAAAGGTTCGCCGTCACAACATCGTTTATATAAATAAAATCTCTCTTGTGTTCACCGTAAGAAAAGATCTTAGCCGGCCCACCCGCTTTTATCTGATTTCCTAAATGAAAGATCATCGAAGCGGGGCGCCCCTTGTGAGATTCCCGGGGGCCGAAGGCGTTGAAGTAGCGAAGGCCTACGATCTGCATTTTATCGAAAAGCGGTTCCGCCATTTCATCCATCGCAAGTTTTGATCTTCCGTAAGCGGTCAGGCATTCCTTTTCCTGATCTTCTTGCATGGGAATAGGACCGTTTCCGTACAGTCCGGCCGTTGAGGCATAAACCAAACGAGCGTTCTTCTTCTGGCTAAAGGCGATGACATGCTTAAAGCCGTTCACATTCTTTTCGAACGTCTCAGTGTCGTTGGAATGCCTGGGGTCGGTGATGGCGGCCTGATGAAAAACGACGTCAAAAGAGCCTGGAAGGTCCAGTCCGTTGGCGATGTCTAAGCGAACTATCTCAGCGCGAAGTCCCGTTACGGGGGCAGCTTGAACATCGGCCACAACGACTTCAACGCCTTGCTTTTCTAGCTGGAGAGCTAGATTTGAACCGATAAAGCCGGTTCCGCCGGTGACTAGTACTCTTTTCATGGACATAGCTAAATGAAAGCGGGTGTTAAATGGTAGGCGCAACAGGGGTCGGCTTCCGGTCGTCCCCTCGGGACGCCTGCAGCCCGGTCTCGTCGCTACCTGATTTGCGACCATTTCGAGCTGCGCGCGGCTCCGACTTTCGTCCCCTTTTGCAAGGTGGACGAAGCTGCGCTTCGTTTTTATTTCAAACCAACCATTCAGTTACTTCGTAACTAAATGGTAGGCGCAACAGGGGTCGAACCTGTGACCTTCGCCGTGTAAAGGCGACGCTCTAACCAACTGAGCTATGCGCCCTCTGTACAAATCCGTAATTTCAAAACTTCTTCGCAGTGAGACGTCGCGTCTCGTCCATCTCACTCCGCCCGCTTACGCGGGCTAGGGCCAACTGCTTGCCCGTCATAGCCGGAGGCGACGACGGGAGCTATGCGCCCGCTTTGTCAGATTCTTAACATTCCCGAGCCTGGCCCGCAATGGCGTTGCGCTTTTGGCGTTCCTCTTGCGATAATTCGACCCTGTGACCCAAGATCCTCGATATTTTCAGGTAGCAGCACTCGCCGCGATGCTCGGTATTGGCGTGTTTTGGAGGGAGTTTCCCATTAGTGGGGTCGCAATCCTTTCGGTCTTAGGCTCGGCGCTGGTGGCTCAAGCCATAGCTATCTGGAAATATAAGCTCCCTTGGAACAGCCTGCTAAGCGCCCTTATTTCGGGCCTAAGTCTGCTTCTCTTATTTCGCAGTAACTATCTACTGGTGTGGTCCTTCGCGGCAGTGCTGGCCGTGGCGAGTAAGTTTATTTTTAGGTGGCGGGGGAAGCACTTTTTTAATCCGACGGACTTTGCCCTAGTCTCACTGTTCTATCTCACTCCTTGGGCATGGTTCTCTCCCGGACAATGGGGGGACGATATGACGACGGCGTTTTGGGTGGTGCTCATGGGCGCCGCCGTAGTTTCTCGGGCGCGGCGCTTTGATATTAGTTTGGCGTTTTTTTTCACTTTCGTAGCGTTACTTTTTGCGAGGGTGACTTACTTGGGGCAAAACGCTCACGTGCTTCCCCATCAGCTAGCGGATGGCGGACTTATCCTTTTTACGTTTTTCATGGTCTCAGATCCCAGATCAACGCCTGACCATCGCGTCGGGAGGCTAATTTTTGGAGCTTCTGTCGCAATCCTAACCTTTTTCTTACGATTCCATTGGTATCATCCGGGAGCTCCTTTCGAAGCGTTGTTTTTGCTATCGCCGCTTACGATCATCCTTGATAGCCTGTGGAATCACTCGAGATTTGAATGGGCATCACGTACGTCTGGGAGACAACATGAAACACAGCATCTTAGCCATCTCGTTCCTAGTACTTAACCTTTGCCAGTCTGCACACGCCTTCTGCGGATTTTATGTCGCCAAAGCAGATGCCAAACTTTTCAATGAAGCTTCGCAAGTAGTGATTGTCCGCGATGAGAACCGCACGGCGCTTACGATGTTCAGCGACTACAAAGGCGAGATGAAAGACTTCGCCATCGTCGTACCCGTTCCTGAAGTTTTGACTCGAGAGCAGATCAATGTGGGAGACCGGGCGCTGATCGAACATCTCGACGCTTTTTCCGCTCCCCGTTTAGTCGAATACTTTGATCCCGATCCTTGTGCGCCTCAGATGCAATATGACGGGATGCAACCCATGAGTGCGTCGGCCGGTGGCGGGATGCAACGAGGAAGCCTCAAAAAGTTAGATCTCGGCGTTAAAATTGAAGCGAAGTACACCGTTGGCGAATACGACATTCTTATCTTAAGTGCGAAGGAATCTAACGGACTTGAAACTTGGCTGACGGAGAACGGTTACAAGATTCCAAAAGGAGCTTCCAAAGCGCTATCGCCGTACATCAAACAGGACATGAAATTTTTTGTCGCGAAAGTGAATATTAAAGCTCAAGAGAAGTCGGGCTTTACTTACCTGCGCCCGCTCCAATTCGCTTATGAATCGCCCAAGTTCATGCTTCCGATTCGGCTCGGAATGGTTAACGCCAACGGTGCTCAAGACATGTTGGTCTATGCCATCACCAAGCAGGGAAGAGTTGAGACGACCAACTACCGTACCGTGAAACTTCCCACAGGAATGGACGTTCCTCTTTATGTAAAAGAAAAGTTTCCTGATTTTTACCGGTCGATGTTTCAGAAAAGCCACGACAAGGAAGATAAGAGGGTCGTTTTCCTCGAGTATGCGTGGAATATGTCGTGGTGCGACCCTTGTGCTGCGGAGCCTCTGTCCGGTGACGAACTTCGAAAACTAGGAGTTTTTTGGGTTGCTGATCAGCCGGGTACCACGCCAATCCGAGGCAGGAATTCACCTCGAATGAAAATTCTCCCCATGCCCGGAACTCCTGTGGAAGCTTTCATAACTCGTCTCCATGTTCGTTATGACGCAGAGCATTTTCCTGAGGATCTGATGATGCAGATCACCTCTGATAACGAAAACTTCCAGGGTCGCTACGTGCTCCGGCATCCGTTCGCGGGCGAAATAAAGTGTGGTAAGGCAGAAAGCTATCGAAACGAAGTAAAAACTCGGCAGCAAAAAGAGTCAGAAACCTTAGCTTCTCTCACAGGTTGGCCGATAGAGGAGATAGTGAAGAAGGTCGGAGTTCCGGCCCTTCCGCCGCCATCCAAGTGGTACAAGAATATTTTCAAATGAGGTAAGTCGGCATGAAGATCGGAATTATAGGCCTGGGAAGAATGGGGCGCTGTCTCGTTCAAGGCCTAATCGAGTCATCTACCTTTAAGAAGTCGGAGATTTTTTTTACTACCAAGCACGCCGATACTGCCGCGAAAGTTCGTGAAGAATTAGGTATCGAGAACTGTGATTCCAACCGGGACTTGGTCGAAAAATGCGATCTTATTGTACTGGCAGTGAAGCCCCAAAATGTCGCCGAAGTCCTAGGCGATGTCTCCGGCCGATTCAAAGGCGATCGAACTCTCGTTTCGATTGTAGCCAGTATCAGTACGGCCCAAATGGAAGGTATTTTAGGTAAGGGCGTGAAAGTGCTTCGCGCCATGCCGAATACTCCCGCCTTCGTAAGAGAAGGGATTACGGCCATGTGTCTTGGGAGCCATGCGACCGAAAAAGACTGGGAGCGAGGGGCATTGATCTTTAAGCCAGTCGGTAAGTTGGTCCGTGTGGACGAACGCCACATGGACGCAGTTACCGGCCTAAGTGGCTGTGGACCGGCCTATATTTATGTCGTCTTGGAATCTTTGACCGACGGAGGTATTAAGGTCGGATTACCTAG
>JBBQIT010000010.1:0-23406 GCA_038325205.1 Bdellovibrionota bacterium | reverse complement strand
GTAAGGGGCTGTGGGGACGATTTGGTCTCATTCAAAGAATCAAAACCCACAAAAAAGAGAGCTCCGAAAAAACTTATTGGTTTCATGTCGCTTCCAGCGGTGAGCTTGAGCAATGTCTTCCTATTCTAGATGAAATCAAGGCCTTGCAACCCAAAGTTCAAGTGTTTCTTTCCTACTTTTCGCCGACAGCACAGCGAGGCATTGAGCTCGAGACGTTGCGGCGAGAAAAGGCCCAACTCCCTCTCCCTTGGGACATCGCCGACTACTCCCCCTTTGATTTTAAATATTCGGTCAGACGCTTTCTTAAAGTCCTTAAACCCTCACACTTTGTAGCGATACACCGAGAGATCTGGCCCACGATTATAGAAGAGTGTGAAAGGCTAAAAATACATCGCTATCTTTTAAGTATGTATCTACCCCCAGCCTCTCGGCCGGCGATGAAACGCTTGAGCCCTTGGCTCAAACGCTTTGAAAAGATTGGAACTACTGAAGCGGGGACTGCGACTTTTTTGAAAGGGCTTTTGGGCGAGAATTTTCCGGTCACGATGATGGGAGATCCTAGAATTGAGCGCGTCTTAAAACGGAAAGCGATGCAAAAGACGCCCCCATGGGCCGGCTTCTTTCCCTCAAACGTACTTATTTTAGCGAGCCTTTGGCCAGATGACTTTGAAAAAGTATCCGAGGGACTCAGGGCTCTGTTGGCTTTAAAAAAGGGATGGAAAATCATCGTCGTACCCCACGAACCTAAAGAGAGTTTTGTAACGAGCTGCCAGAGTTGGTTTAAAGGCCACAATGCAGCCGCTAGGCGTTGGAGTCAGTGGACCCAATCTCCCGACGAGGAATCCCATTTAATCGTGGACGGAGTGGGCTATCTTGCTGAACTCTATCAGGTCGCCACTTTGGTGTTTGTTGGCGGAAGCTTCCACCGCAGAGTTCACAACGTACTTGAACCCGCGGCCTACGGAAAACCGATCCTTACCGGACCTTTCATTGAAAACTCGGGAGAAGCGATGGAGATGTGGAACCAACATCATGGGCTCCTGCGTGTTACCGATGCCGCGGAATTCGCGAAAGAACTGCTTCGGTTGGCTTCGGATGAAGGCGAACGACTTGCGCTATCAGAAAAACTTACGGCTTATCTCACCGCACGCCAGGGAGCTTCCAGACGATACGCCAATCTCGTTTTGAGTTGAGGGCAACCCCCCGTCGTCATTGCGAGGTCGGAAGGCCGAAGCAACCTATTTGTCCCGCAAAACCTTAGACATAGGTAATAACGCTAGCGTTAGCTTTATTACCTAGATCTATTTCTTTTTTTTGGGGAAGGACTCGGTCCAAAAAAAAAGGGCCGGCGGAATCCGCCGACCCTTCTTCAATATTTTTATATTAGAACTTTACGCCGAACATGACGCGAAGATCGTTTACGTGGGAAAAATTTCCCAAAACGGTCTTGCCGCCGATTCCGGAGTGCATGTACGCCAACTTCACGCGGAAGGCACCAGCATATTCGTGGCTGATGGCTGCGCCGAGGTTGAAGTCGCTGTTGTTGGAATCGTTAACCATGTCCGCTTTGGCGGCCAAGGTGAACATGCCAAGCTCTACGCCGGGCTCAACATACACGCTGTAAAGAACGGTCTTAACCGCAGAGCTCAAAGGATTGGTGCTGGTGTACACGAATTCAGCATTCGCGAACACAGAACCCATCTTGAACATCGCGCCGCCGGTGAATCCAATGTTCTTCGAAGATCCGAAGTATCCGGAAACGACGGGAGTTAAGCTCATGTCGCCCTTTTTGAATTCTACGTTGTAGCGGATCGTGCCAGCAGGCGTACGAGTCGCAAACGCCGAATTTCCTTCACGACCATCGGTGAAACCGACTTCGAGAGTACCGGGAATGACGTTTTGAATGGCGGCTTTGATACCGACATCATACATCCAACCCAATCCGTTCACGTTGTTGGTGTTCGCAAACGCAGCGGAATAGTAACCAGTGGGGAGATCCCAACGGCTTCCCATGGATTCCATGCCGAACGCGTTTTGGAAGTGTCCGATCCAGGTATGGATGCCTTCAGTCCACTTGTGGTCGATGTAGGCTGCGGTGTTACTGAACAGGAAGTCACCGCCCGAAAGGGTGGCGCCCGAGAAATAACTGGCCGAGCTAAACAAAGGAGCGTTTCTTCCAGAGATGTTCGACGTGGGCTGAGGCATGACGGCCATTACGTTTTCGATGACGACCTTCGTCTTATCCGAAATCGTGGCATCCATGCGCATGTTGGCGTGATCCAACGTGAACTGGCTATCGTTTACCGATGGAGTGGCTCTCCAGGTTGCGGCATAACCACCTTCGACGTTACCACTAAAAGAAACACCTTTGATTCCTTCGGCCGCTTGTGCCGAAAGACTCAGCACCAAGCCAAGCACGAACAGTTTTGATAAATGACTCATTGTTCTCCCTCCTGTAATGGATTCACTCCGCCGGCGAAACCGCCGCCCCTCACGAAGTGACTCCTCCTCATAAGTTGTAGTAAGAATAAAAACTGCTTCTATTCTTCTAAACGCCTTGAAGGCGTAAAAACCCCGGAACGTACAACGAAATAATGTATGGCAACTAATGGTAATATACCCCACCTTGACGCAATCGCAACACAATCTTTTGTAATATCAATTAGATATACCGCACCGCGCCAAGGTTTCTTAAGTTCAGAAACGGCGAGCCGAAGGCTTATGGAAGAGGTACGACTTGGCGCGAACTGTAAAAACGATAAAGGATCGTTTTCCAGAACTCGATCCAGAAGAACAAAACGCCGGTAAAAGTTCTCTCTGAAATCTCCGTTGAGATTTTGGAGACGTCGGAAGCGATCGGATAATCAATGATCTCCATCGAGGGAAGGACGCGATGAAAAATTTCGGAAGCGCGTCTCATATGATACTCGGAAGTGACTAAAATAATTCGATGAATGCCCTTGGGCTTTAAAATCTTTCCGGATTCTCGCGCGTTTTCGATCGTAGAAACCGAGTTAGACTCGACCACAATCTTTTTCCAAGTCTCATGAATGTTGGCGGCGGCGCCTCCCTGCTGATTCACTAAATCGGTAAGGGTTGCGCCTTTGCCCGCCCCCGAAATAATAAGTAAGGGGGACTGGCGGATTCGCAATAGATCGATGGCTTTGGGTATGCGATACCTATCCCCGGTGAGTACGACAATCGCTTCGTTGGGGCTCACATCAGCAGGTAGCTCTGGGTTTTCTGCTTTAATCGCATAGACCTGGACCGCTTGGGCGAAGCGGGACATAGCGCTCCCAACGACGAAAAGCCCGATGGCGAATAAGACTCCTAGTAATAGGCACCAGCGGGGAATTCTCCGGGGGGCTCGGTAAGGCTTAAGCGGCTCCAGATGCATTTTTGTAAGCTATCACAACAAAGCCCTTGAATTCAGTCCCTTTTTTATCTATGACTTTGTCTGAAACCGAATTGAACGAGGTGCCTCTTGGCCAGACGTTGTGCATATTGTGAAAAACAGCCTGTAGTTGGAAACAAGATTTCTCATTCCAACATTAAGACCAAGGTTCGGCATTTCCCCAACCTTCAAAAAGTCCGTGTCTTCTTGAACGGCCTTACTCAACGCGTGTACGTCTGTACCCGTTGTTTACGAAGTGGTTTGGCAAAGAAACCCCCGGTGAGCACTCGCCCGGTTTCTGAAATCGCTCCTGCGGTTTAGTCCCCTACCCTAGTCTCTTTCCCTAGCGCTATTTTCCTGAAAGCGGAACAAGTGTCTCAAATTCGAGTCATTTGATTTCCTTTTTAGCTCCCTTTCTAGCTGGCATGGCCTTGCAGTAGTTTCTCCTAAAACAACTACAGAGGAGCACCATGTTAGGAGTCATGCCCATCAATTTGATGTCGAACCAGGAAAGCAGCTTCGACCAGTGCGTTGAGCGAGCGGATCGTTTTGCAAAGTCCAAATGGCCGGTATTAATTTTAGGCGAGACGGGAGTGGGCAAAGAGCTAATCGCTAAAAGAATTCACTTCGAGTCCTTACGGCGTCTAAAACCTTATCTTCCTATTAATTGTGCTGCGGTTCCCTCTGGGCTTTTTGAAAGTGAACTCTTCGGACACGAGTCGGGAGCGTTTTCCGGAGCGATAAGAAACCACAGAGGTCTTATTCGCCAGGCGGCCGGCGGAACTATATTTTTTGATGAAATTGGGGATTTAGACTTAAGCCTTCAAGTGAAACTCTTGAGATGGATCGACTCTGGTGAGCTCAGATCCGTGGGAGCTACTAAATTAGAAACTAGTGATGTCCGAATCGTCGCCGCTACCAATGTCGATCTAAGAACGGCGATTCAGGCCGGTCGCTTCCGTCTTGATCTGTATGAAAGGCTTTCGGTTCTCACCTTAAAAGTACCTCCGCTGAGAGATCGAATGGAGGATCTGGATGCCCTAGCGCGGCGCTTTTTTCAGGAGTTCGGTAGCGAAATCGATAAAGAAGTCTTGCCGCTCCTTCAAGGTTTTAATTGGCCTGGCAATGTGCGCCAGCTAAGAAATTTCATCGCCCGGGCGGGTGTGGAGACGAAAGGTAGGGTAACCGGTAGCCTCGTCCAAAAGCTTCTTTGGGACGAAAAGCTCCTCCAACTAGAGTCTTTAGATGCAATCCGTTTGTCGGATCGCCCTTTGGCTGATATCGAAAAGCAGGTTATCTTGGAGCGCTTATACCTTCGTCAGGGAAACCGGAAACAGACGGCTAAGGAGCTAGGGATTGCGAAATCGACTTTGCAGGAAAAATTGCGCAAGTGGAAAGACACAGGCGTTTGTGCGACTCGCGACACTCACGGTAGCTCTCTTGCTTCTATGCGGTGTGAAAGCTAAAGCCGAAACCGTCCCTGAACGAGGGCTTTGGGTTTTTGAACAGATAGGAAGTAGCTTCTATCCGTCGGCGGCGGGCGTTCGCCGGCACCAGCTTTCGCTTAATGGCGCCAATTTTTCTGACTCCTTTTCTTTTCAAGCCTCCGGACTCATCGATTTAGGAGCGATAGAGATTGGGCTGGAGGGATCTCAGCGTTCGTTTCTGGCCAATAGCGGCCGAGGTGCCATCGTAAGAGATCAGCTGTATGGGTCGCGGCAAAATTTTGGTGCAGATTTGGGAAGGCATTTTGTAACGGAAGAGGGCCGTTACGGCGGGATTGCCGTTGGGTACTTGCAATTTATGCCGAGTCTGGAGCGTTGGATTAAGTTTCAGCTAGAGACCGGAATTCTATCGACGGAAAGCGCTCCTTGGTCTTTATCCCTACATGCCTCCTTCTTTGTTCGGACGAATGGAAGCGACAAGGTTATGTTAGTCAGTACGGATACCGTCCGTGATTTTAATTGGGGGAAAGCCAAATTATCTGTGGGAGGCTTTTTCTCTTGGGGATATCGGATGCGAGATCTGCTTCTTCCGGGAAGTTTTGAGCAGATGCTTTTTTCCTTTGGGCCGCTGGTTCGCCTTTCTACCAACGTAGGAATATTTAGATTGTCTATCCCGTTACGGCTTTGGATTGATAAACAGATCGTAAATTCGGGAACCACTCAGGTCACCGCCAACCCCAGTCAGTTTACCGGGATTCCCGATGCAATGTTGTCATGGACCCTAACCCTGTAAGTCTAAGATTAGATCTAGATCTAGTTTTAGATTTAAATCTAGGACTAGGTAATAGAGCTAACGCTAGCGCTAGGGTCGGAATTCGGCTACGCCGCTCGTCGGCCTTGCGAGGCCGTAGCGATCTTTGCCCGGGATTAGCTTAAAAAGTTGGTTTTATCGACGACGACGAGCCTCTAAAAAAAGCGGTTTAGCGTTAGCGTCAGCGCTAGCGTTATGATCTAGAGCCAGATCTAGATCTAAAGCTAGATCTTGTCTTCGCGGTTAGACAATTTGCCTTAGAACGGACACGATCTCAACCGCGGTATCCACCGCGTCTTTCCCTTTATTTCCGTGCGCTCCGCCACAACGATCCATCGCTTGCGCTTCGGTGTCGGTCGTAAGCACTCCAAAAATGACAGGAAGATCGTTTTGCAAGGCGACGTGCTGACAGCCTTGGCTGACTTGGTCGCAAACAAATTGGTAGTGGCCAGTCTCACCGCGGATCACAGCACCCAAACAGATAATGGCATCATAAACACCAATCTGCGCTAGTCGTTGCGCCGCCAAAGGGATCTCGACGGCTCCAGGAACCCAAACCACAGTGCTTTGTTCGTTCTTAAAGTTCAGCTCCTTTAAACGAGCCGTCGCACCGGAGAGCAACTTCTCGGTGACATCGCGGTTAAAGCGACTGACCACGATGGCAACGTTAAAAGTTAAGTTCTTATCCTTGGCTTCGATGACTTTCATGGGCTGTCTAAATTCTCCGTTTAAAAGGTCAATAGGTGGCCAAGCTTCTCTCGCTTCGTCGTGAGATAGTCAATATTTCCTTCTGTTGGGGTCATCTCAATCGGCACTCGCTCCACAATCTCAATTCCAAAACCACCGAGACCGTAGATCTTGCGGGGATTGTTCGTCAGTAAGCGCATCTTGGTAATCCCCAGATATCTTAAAATCTGCGATCCAATTCCATAGTCGCGCTGGTCCTCTTTGAAGCCCAGCCGATGGTTCGCTTCTACGGTATCTAACCCCTGATCTTGAAGCGCATAGGCTTTGATTTTATTGGCGAGCCCGATGCCTCTACCCTCTTGTCTCATGTAAAGAAGTACGCCACCGCCTTCGCCGATTTGGCGAAGTGAGCATTTCAGTTGCCAACCGCAATCACACCGAGAAGAGCCTAAAGTGTCTCCCGTCAAACATTCGGAGTGCGCTCTGACTAAAGTGGGTTCGTTGGGACGTAATTCGCCACGGATTAAAGCGACGTGATGAGTTTGATCGATGAGGCTTTCAAAAATCTTAATCTTAAAGTCCCCCGCTTCCATAGGAAGGTCCGCGGTACTTACTTCCTTAACTAAACACTCTTTGTGCATGCGATAGGCGATAAGGTCATTGATAGCAGCAATGCGGAGGCCATGTTGTTTAGCAAAGGGGATGAGATCCGGGAGTCTCGACATCGTTCCGTCGTCATTCATAATCTCGCAAATAACGGCTGCGGGCTTTAGCCCCGCAAGTCTCGCGAGATCAACGCTTCCTTCGGTTTGACCCGCACGGACCAGTACTCCCCCTTCTTTCGCTCGTAGAGGGAAAATGTGTCCTGGCATCACGATGTCGCGCGGTAAACTCTTGGGATCGATTGCCGTTAAGATAGTATGAGCGCGATCGGCGGCCGAAATTCCCGTCGTCACTCCGTGAGCGGCTTCGATGGAAGCTGTAAAAGCGGTGTTAAAACGAGAAGTGTTCTGATCCACCATCATGGGGATCTTAAGATGTTCCAAAGTCTCAGGAGTTAAGCTTAAGCAGATAAGGCCACGGGCGTACTTCGCCATAAAGTTGACGGCTTCAGGCGTCGTCTTGTCGGCCGCCAGAACTAGGTCGCCTTCGTTTTCCCGATCTTCGTCATCCACGAGGATGATCATCTTGCCGGCCTTAAGGTCTTCTATGGCGGCTTCTATACTGGAAAAATCCTGATTGCTCATTGATTCGTTCTCCCGTCTTTCCTTAAATTTCTTGAGGCAAGTGCTTTAGTCTTTGCGCCTCGTTCAAAACTACTTTGACCATCCAATCAAATTCGATGTTCGCTCTTTTCCCCGGTTTCAATTCACTGAGATTAGTTAGCGATAGCGTATGAGGGATGAGCATGACTTCAAAACCATCCGGCACTACCTCGTTGATAGTTAAGCTCACGCCTTGGACGGAAATACTTCCCTTTTTGATCACATGTTTCATCTGCTCAGGGGGAAGTCCTTTAAAACCAATCTTCCAAAACTCTGTAAAAGGTTGGGCTTCGCAGACTTTAGCCACAGCATCGACGTGACCACTGACCCAGTGGCCTCCTAACCTATCTCCCAAACGAAGCGCCCTTTCCAAATTTACTTTGCTGCCCCGTTCATAAGACGCGGCCGCCGTCACTTCAAGGGTTTCGGGCGAAAGATCGCAAAAGAAATGGCCGGGCTCAGGCGAAACGGCAGTTAAACAGGCGCCGTCGACAGAAATGCTCTCTCCCGGGACCAGGTCTTGAAAAGTGGTCTCGATAGAAAGGCGCACGCCACCGGAGGTGATCTCGATGCTTGCGATGGTGCCGCAATGATCGACTATTCCCGTGAACATTTTAGCTACGCTCCATTCGTGGCATTCCATTCGATGCGACAAAGTCCATCAATCCCTATCTGACTCCACGTGATCTTGTGGGCCCCGCCAAAATCGGGAGTCGAGTTAGCCGAGAAAGCTTCCATTCCCGATGCCCCGACCCAGCGCGGAGCCAGGTAAAGATAGGCACGACTCAAATAATTGGATTCTACTATCGAAGAAAAAAGGGTTCCCCCACCCTCGATCCAAAGATCGTGGTGTCCATCTTCTGCAATTTGCGAAAGAACCGAAGACCAATCCAGGCCCTTGCCTTCCTTTTTAACGGCTACGCAACGAGCCCCTTTGGTCGTTAGCAATTGCACGCTCGCCAAAGGCGCTTCAGCCGAATGGAAAAAGGTAACCGAACTTGCGGTATCAAAGATCTGAGAATGGGAAGGGGTCTTTAATAAACTATCCATTATGTAAACGGGCTTTTTCTCGGAGGTCTCCTCTAAGCGAATGTTGAATCGAGGGTTGTCCGTAAAAATAGTTTGCCCTGAAGTGAGGATGGCATCTGTGCGCAACCGTTGTTGGTGAGTAAATTTTTGAATGGCTTCGCCGGTTATCGCCAGCGGTTTTCCGCTGCTTTGAGCGATACGCCCGTCTAAAGTCATCGCCAATTTCGCTGTTACAAAAGGTCTACGCGTGCGGGTCCAGTGAGCGTAGCTTTGATAAAATTCGTCTATCTCGGGAGAATTTAATTTCTCGGTGTCGATCCCAGCTTCTCGCAATTCGCGAATTCCCCCCCCAGAAACTTTGGGATTGGGATCGCTAAAACCAAAGACCACCCGACCCACGTGGCGCTCAATAATGAGTTTGGTGCAAGGAGGGGTTTTACCCCAGTGGCAGCAAGGCTCTAAAGTAACGTAAAGGGTGGTTCCCGAAGTGTCTAACGAGCTATTAGAAAGGACTTCAACTTCAGCGTGGGGACGACCTGCCGCCCAATGATGGCCGGCAGCGATGATTTTGCCGTCCCTGACGAGCACGGCTCCTACTGCGGGATTGGGCGCACAATAGCCCCGCCGCTTGGCGGCCTCCGCAAGAGCTTCACGCATGAAAAACTGGTCATCCACGCAGTCATAGTTAACAGATCCTGGGCAATTTCTCCAATTTACGTAGGGGCTGTTCCCAAATAGGAATCACTTGTCTCATCGGCCATTTGGCTATGGCTAGGCGCTTCAGTGGGGGACGGAGGAAGGCGTACCAAACGGGAGAGTTCGATAAGGACAGGCTGAAATTGATGTTCAAAATTAAGGGTTTCCCGATGGGCGCGAACCCCGTTGTCGCCCATGCGTTTTCTGAGCATGGGACTTAAAAGGAGCTGTCGTAACGCGGTAACGATATCGCTAGAAGAAAGGCCCTTTAAGCACACCCCGACCTGGTACTTTTCGACGATCTCTTTAAAATCCTCCGTCCCGCGCGTAATGACGGGAAGGCCGGCGGCCAAGGCTTCCATCAGTTTGTTGGAAGCGGTCGCGGCTAATTTAAGCCGCAAATGATCGGGCCGGTAAACGCAATAGCTTAGATCGCAACCGTCGAGCATCGGCCATTTATCTTGATTAAGCTGCCCTAGAAAATGAACCCTATCGATGACCCCGATTTGAGAGGCCAGCGATCGTAAAGAGTCTAAGTAGCTCGTTCTGCCCCAGCCCCACAAGAGAAAGTGCAGGTTTGGAAATTCAGCCATCGCTAAGATCGCCTCTTCCAGACAGTTCATCTTTCCGATGCCGCCCAGATAGGCCATCGTAATCGCATTAGAAGGAAGACCTAAACGTCGTCTATGATCTACCCCATCGCCTTTTTGGCGAAGCCGGGGGCAGTTGTACACGATATGATAAGCGTGGTTCAATTTGTAGCGGTCGTAATAAAGTTCAGCTCTTTTCTTTTCCGGAAAAACCAAGATCCGAGCCCTTCGAAGTAAGCGGCTGCCTACGCTGTGAAGCACGCGAGTAAAATTATCTAGCTCTCTCGGCTCATAAGCTTCGTGAACATGAACGGAAAAAGGAATGCGAAATACCGTCCCTAACATGGCCACCAAACACTCTTCTTGAATGCCGTGGGCGATAAGATGTTGAGGTCGTCCCTGAGTTAAGAAGCGAAAAGAGAGCTTAAAGAAAGCGTTTAGAAAAAGAAGATACGGCCGCAACTGACGAGGAAGCCATTTCACCCAAGGCGCATCAAGGCGAACTCGAGAGGGTGACCCCGATACATAATGAAGGGGTTCGACCGCATTTCCGAACTCTACGACCAGTACCGGAAACCCTTTTTCACACAGGATTTGCGTCGAGTACTGCGCGGGCGGAATGTGGCCCAATCGGAAAAGACGAACCGCGATTATTTTTCCGGCAGTCGTGTACTGGGAATTCGTTTTCATCATGTTTCGCTAGCTTCCTGGCTTAAAGGCGCGGTCGGAATCGATACCGGCGTCGCCTGTGTGACTTCGATTCTGGGAAGGTGGCTTTCGCCAACCCAGTGATTTAATTCAGCGGCGTACTTGCCCCAAGTTTGAGTGGTACCCAAACTTTTTACTCGTCGTTTCATTTCAATGACGCGTTCCGTAGACGCCGCAAGCCACATCAGCTTTTCGGCGATAGCTTCACTACTTCGGGAGGGAATTAAACAGCCGTCCTCGCCGTCAGTAATCAATTCCGCCGGGCCGCATTCGTTGGTCGTAATCGGAATCAGTCCGCTCGCCATGGCTTGGACTAAGGTATTGGGAAAGCCATCTTCGAGAGAGGGAAAAGCATACACATCAAATTGAGCCACTGACGGAGCTAGCTGAGAGTGCGGCATCGGAGGCAGCCATTTCACATCAGGATAGCGTGCTAGAATCGGCTTAAAATTTTCTTCGACAGGTCCAATGAGCGTGAGCCTCACCTGTCGACTGGAAACTTTTTTCATGGCTTCCAGAAGGTAGTGAACGCCTTTTCGAACCGAAATCGTTCCGAAATAAACGACATTCAGAGGAAGTGCCTGCTTTTCTTCAGCGCGAGGTCGAAAAAGATGCGTATCAACTCCCAAAGAACCTACGCGGATTTTCTCTTCTGGGATTCCGCGAGAGAGAAAAGTCTTTTTCGCAAACTGAGAAAGCACAAGAATGCTATCGGCCAATCGGTATTCTGCAAGTTCTCGGTTTACGCAAAGAATATCGGGTGCGTAATCGATGTTGAGCGTTCCATATTCGTTAGCCAAAATATCGCATTGATGAATGATGTGAGTAGAATCTCTTACCACTACTTTGTGTGTGCGTTGAAGTGTTTCAAAAGTCTCTTTCGCGAACGAGGACCAGATAAAGCAATAGTCGCTTTCCTTTTGTCTTATCCTAGCGCGGCTAGCGAGCCACCCGCCCATCCCTACCATCTTTAGTTGTTCGCCTACCCGCTCGTACCCAAAGCGTTTGGAGAGTCGGTATAGGATCTCAGGGACCATAAGGCTATGGACCGAACGCTTGTCTAGGTTTGGAAATCTGGATTTCGGGTAACTTGTGAAAAGGTTAACGTCGTGACCACCCTCGACAAAGGCTGTGGCCATGCGGTCGGCGTGGAAACGTCCTCCGACTCCAATATCGATCTGCAGACTTTTTTTTGTAGGCATTTTTATTGTGTGAAATACCTGCGGTTTAGGGGCTAGCAGGCTGAATCGCATTTTATCACCTTTCTTGCGAAGGCGCAGAAGGGTGTTTCTGTTCTCGTCGTGCTACAATTTTCTGTAGAGGAAATCTTAAATGCGCATAGTCATGTTAAATCCCGTCCTGGGGGAGGCTTTCGGGACAGAGCGAGTCTTGGCAGATTCGACGGCGATATTGCGGCGTGCAGGGCATAAAGTCTTTCTTCTGGGTGACGAGGTCCGAGGTCAAGTTCCTGACTCTGACGGGTATCACTTAATTCCGGGCCTTCACGGAGCTAGACTTTTGATGTGGCCTACGAGAGTTCGTCGTTTGATGGACCTGGCCTTTGCTCAAATAGAAAAGTTTAAGCCTGACGTCGTACATTTGCTGGACCAATACGACTTCCGATTTATGAAAGAGCTCTGCGATCGTTATCGAGTCGTGATGACCGCGCACTTAGTCTCTGCTACATGTCCCGCGAGTGCTCGCTTGATCCCATCGGGGGGTGGTTGCGAATACCCCAGTGGATGGAGTTGCCTTGCTCATCACCAGAAGCAAAACTGCCTATGGTGTTTCAACGGCACAAGAGCACGAACCGTTGCCATTACTGAACTTCTTTTGCGACGCCGCAGCTTAAAAAAGGCGAAAGCCATTTTTATGATTAGTGAGTACGTTAGGGAAACGTTTCTTCGTGATGGCTGGCCCAAAGAGCAACTACGCTTAGTTTACAATCCCGTGGAAGTGACCCCCGTTCTTCCGGTCAAAGAGGTTCCCAATAAGCTCATCTTCGTCGCTGCACGACTGGAACTTTACAAGGGGATCGACATTTTTTTAGAAGCTTTAAAACAGATTGAATCCGAAGAGTGGGTAGCCTGGATTGCCGGAAGTGGGTCGCGAGAAGCCGATTTTAAGGAACTTGCGGTCAAATTGAATCTCGAAAAGCGAGTCAAATTCATGGGGCGGCTTCCTTACTTACAAGTCCGCGGCTTGATGGCAGCCTGCCGAGTTTTCGTCCAAAGCAATCGCGGGCCGGAAGCGTTTGGACTCTCCGTCGCAGAAGCCTCCGCTCACGGTGTTCCCGTCGTTATTACCGATGTTTCCGCTCTGGATGAAATGGTGGAGCACGGAGTCAGCGGATTCGTCGAAAAAGATACGGCAGGAGTCGCCCGAGCAATGAAAAAGTTGCTCAATAACGAACCACTCTGCGCCAGGATGGGCAAAGCCGGTGCTGAGTTAATTAAGAAAAGATTTTCTGCCGAGATTCATCTGGATCAAACGATGCATGCCTATCGCGCCGTAACTGGGATTGGCGATGAGACAGAAAACGAATTAAAGAAAGGTTCGATCTCTGCCTTTTGAGCATCGTATACGGTATTTCTTGCCGAGGCCGTCAGAAGATAGGCCTCTCCCCCCTGCACTAAGATCACCTGCCGGGTGGTTAATCCAAAATCTCTTTGCGTTGCCACAATTTCAAAAGCGGAATCGCCGTACTTCGCCAATTTTACGGGGCCCGTAGAGAGAACGCGGAAGCGTTGATTTTTCAAAAACTCAAGAGCATCTCGGTAATATTGGGTGAGTTGCTCAAGCGGAGTTCCTTTGTACTTCTTAAGATCGTCGATCACGACACTAAAGCGCGTGTGGTATTTGTCGTCAGAAAGATTTCTTTCTACGGTGACCTGAGTTCGCTTAGCCATTTCGGCATCGACATCGGCTGCCGTTTTCTTTTCGCTCGACTTGGGAACAATCCGCCAAAGCGTATCGTTATAGTCGAATGAGTAGCCCTTGGCTTTGTCTGAAAAAACTTTGGCTTGGCTTGTCTCGAGAAGGCCAATCGTCAATATACAGAACACAAAAAATAGAAGTTGTCGGCGCATAGTGGGAATGGTTTACCATTGAATGTGCCAAATTCAAACCCTCCTAAAGAGCCCATTACTACTGCCTGGACGGTAATCACCGGTGGGGCAAGCTCTGGGAAGACGACACTTTGTCTCGCTTTGGCTTCATTGGGTTATGGGATTATCCCGGAAGCCGCCCGACTCCTTATCGACTTTAGGATAAGCGAAGGAATGAATGTCCTAGATGTCCGCAAAGACTACATGGGGTTTCAGCGCGAAGTATTGCACACCAAAGTGTTGTGGGAGAAAAGGCGCGAGGCCACGGCCACCCTTTTCTTAGATCGAGGAATGCCCGATAGCTGCGCTTACGGATTGAGCTTCGACGAGGTGCAGGAAGGGCACAAGTTTAAATACCAAAACGTTTTTTTCCTGGAGCCTGTCGGCTTTCAAAACGATTATGCCCGAGTAGAGTCAGAGGCTTCGGCAAAAGAGGTTGCTGAGAGTATTTTCCAGGCCTACCTCGATTTTGGCTACACTCCCCTCCGAGTCCCCAAGCTCCCTATTCCAGAAAGAGTCCAATTCGTACTCGATCGCCTTGTTCCCCCTCAATAGGGGCTAATCATGCGGAATTCTGTGCCTAGCGTTGACTTCCAGAAGGCTAATCTTTAGTTTAGGCGTACTTAAATGGCTGGGTAGCTCAGTCGGTAGAGCAAGGGAATCATAATCCTTTGGTCGGGGGTTCAAGTCCCTCCCCAGCTACCAAATTAAAATGCCTGGCAAGGATCAATTATAGCATTGGTCTTTGTCAGGCATTTTTATTTGGTAGCCATGTGATCGGGCGACGCGTGAGCGTCGCGGCTCTAAGGGAGGGATTTGAAAGGCGGAGCCGCGCGCAATCGGAAATTCAAATGCGAGATTAGTTTGCAGCGAGCCCAGGCTGTAGGCCGCCCTTGGGGCGGACCGGAAGCCAAGTCCCTCCCCAGCTATTACTTAAATTTAATCTTAAATTTAAATTTAAGATTAATGAGTAATTGCCACCAAATTCTCCCCTATTCGCATTTCCACTCGTCCTTATTGTTTCCTAGCGTGTACGCCTCGCCCTTTGTGTCAGGAATAAACAAGGGGTATCCCTCGAGCCGTTTTCCCCGTAGGAGTGCTTTGAACGCACTTTTATCCCAGGAGACTGTGGGATCGGAACTTAAGGAGTTCCGCCCTGGTTTGGCGAATTTGTGTTCGTCTCGCTTTTTGGTTATAGGAATAGTGAAAACAGCCCTACCTAAGGAGTTTGTATGAAGCGCGGACAAAATACACTTTATCAAGCGGTAATGGCGATCGGTCTCTTGGCAGGTTTGACCTCGAGCCAACTTGCGGTGGCGCAAGAGCTAGGCCCGGTTACGCTAAAGGAAGACTCCAAGGATTTTGTGCCCAAAGCCGGCACTTACGATGCTCCCAACGGAGAGACCATGGAGCTAGAAGTGAAAACAGTCGGTGGAAAAATAGTGGTAGGCAAAAAGACCTACCGTGCGAAGGGTAGACCCGACATCTCCTCAGAAGATATGTACGATGAAAAAGGAAAGTTTGTAGGATGGGATTATACCTTCGATGGAAAACCACTCTTTGCTGTCCGAAGCGTAAACGGCGTCCGTCCCAATCAACTCCTATATTACGACAACGAGACGAAACGGTGGGAGGTTGAGAGAACCGCTACGGTCGAGAAGATTCAAGGAATCTACGACAGAACCAGACAAGCCGCACGACGAGCTCCAGATTCGTGGTGGGAGCAAGCAAGACACAGACAGCTCGAAATGATGCTCGAGGCCTATAAGACCATGGAAAAAGAGAAGACTGGAGTCACTGGAGATTCCATCCCTGACACTCAAACGGACCGTCGTTAGATCAGGGGGAAAAAAGGGTCAATCGACTTTTGGTAACAACAGGAACTGGAGGCGATTTGGCTCTGGCTCCTATTGTTACCAAAAGTCGATTGACCCTTCTCGCACTCAAGGGAAAAGCAGACCCACTCGCAAGTCGACGGGACCACCGAAGACTCGCGAATCGGCGCGTGGCGGTGGAGGCCCGTATCGCACACTTGAAACTCAAGGGACTGAGAAAAAGCAGAATGAAAACGGATTTAGGGGATTTAATCTCAGGGTACCGGTCTGCGCTTGCCTGCAATTTGAACCATCTCATGCGCGATTTAGCGCTTCAACAAGAAGCGGCAAACCAATGATGGCGCGAGGGGGATCGTCTTCCTACAACTTCTCTGCTTGATAACACGGGATCCTTCGGGCTAACGCCCTCAGGATAAATTCTGCGCGTGAAACGCGACAGAATTTAGTTATTCAATGGACGCCATATCCCCGCGGATGCCCTTGGCATCCTTGAGAGCGCGATAGAATAGAAAGCTCGATTCGTCGTTAGCGCGCCCTTCGAGATATTCTGAGAGGAGCTTTTCTGCCAAAGGACGATCGTCTGTCCCATCTATGACGGCATAAGCGGCCGCCAATCTCGCATAGGGGTCCTTTGGAAATTTCTTTGCCAATGAAGTGGCCCGGCTAGGAATCGACACGACTTCCCTATTTTGCACTTCGGCGCTAAAAAGGCCCGCTTCCGCAGTGGCCTCTCCGGGCTCCTTCACTAGAGCGTGTTCAAAATAAGACTTAGCCTCTTTGCCTTCTCTACAGGCCAGTGCCATGAAGCCCAGATTCCGATCCGCGACGGCGATTCCTTCATTCTGAGAGGCCTTAGTGAAGTCAGTGATCGCTTCGGACCATCTGCCCCGCATTTGCGCCACCACTCCAAGATTATTCCACACGGCCGGAGTGTCTTGCCCTCGTAGCAACATCGATCGCCAAATGACTTCGGCGGTAGATAGGTTCTTCTTCTCGAGGTATGCCAAGGCTAAGAGATTAGAGAGAGCCGCATCGTGAGGAAAATGAGTGATAGCTTCTTTGACTGCGCGGATGGCATCATCAGGAGCGCTTAGCCGCAACACATTCAACTCAGAAAAAGTCTTATCCCCACGCTTTTGAATTTTGGCCGAAGCTTCCTCCAGGTTGTGTTTTCTCTCTTGGGAAGCGATGGAATAGTTAACGGCTATTGGAGAGGAATTGGATTCATTCAATCCGGAAGTCTCGATCCAAGCAGGAAACGCCGTTCTTGCGTTGGCCACGACTCGCGAGGGTAACGACCGGTCATACAATAAAGTCGAAAACTCTGCCGAAGCCAGGCTCGTCCGCTTTCCGATCGGAAGGCTACCTTCTTGGGGAGCGGTCGCAGCAACTTGCTCGGCTGGTAAGTAGACCGTTCGCGCCGCTGGGAAGCTTTTCGAATCAATATCGGTACCCAAGGCATAACATTTAGCAGCCCAAGGACTTAATATGTGTAACTCGACGGCCTGTTCCAAACAGCGAGAAACTAACCCGGCCGCTTTTTCGTTGAACGGAACCACCAGAAGTTTTTTGGTCTCTTCTCGGTACTGATCAACAGCCGCTCCCTTCAAGGTCGAAGGAATGGGGGCTTCAAAAGCTTCCATCGCAAGCCTTCGATAAGCTGCTGCCGTACGATACATGGAAGCAATTCCCCACTGCTCACTACCCAAAGAGCTTACCCGTGCATACTCTTCCTCAAGCTCCTTAAGGAGCTCGAGCTTACGCTGCATGGTCTTCTCCATATTCGCGGCATGACCTGGCTTGCCGAATCCAACTTTTCGAAATGCTTCTTCCTTGGGAGAGAGAGACCAGAAGAGCAGTCTTGCTAGCCCTTCTACGCCCTCAGGAGATTTCCGCATTCGGTCTTCATTTTCCATCGCCGTCTTTAGAGCCGCTTTCATCGTACGGTGAGGAAGCTCACCCGACATTCGGTACACGACGTCCGCAAGAATCAAAGAATGATGAACAAACGAATCAGGAGACAAGGGCTTCGCGAGAGTCTTTCTCTCATAAGTTGCAATCTTTTTAATCGCACCCGCGGACTCATATAAGTCGAAAAGGTCGGTCTCGATCTGGTTCTTATCTTTCGGGTAACGATCCATCATGTTCAGATAGGTGTGTTCCGCTAAGGTCACCTCTCCTGCTCCTCGATAGTAGAGGGCCGCTCGACGTAAGGACTCTTTCACGCGAGAATCCGAAGGGTATTCTTTGCTGAATCGGGTGAAATAGTCCGCTGAGGTTTTAAAATCAAACAGGAGTTCGTAGTTTCCGGCTAAAGTGGCGAGAGCATCTGATTTCAGCCGGCTCTTCGGGAACAGTCTTAAGAATTTTTCCAAGGTCTCGTTAGCGCGAAGGAAACGATCCGCTCGCCCGAAGTCGACGGCGGCGTTATAAAGCGCTTTCTCGTGAAGAGACGCGTCTTGAAATCCGTGATCCACCGTATATTTTAGATACTGGTCTGCGGCGTTGGCAAAATCACTCTTTTGCTCGATCGCGTCAATATTTTTTAGGATCGCATGGCGCAAGATATCTTCGGTCTGCTTTCGGAACCCGACCTCTTTAGATCCATTTTGAAGTAACCATTCGCAAGTCGTCACAAGCTTTGGATAGTTCTCGTCTCGATTTTGAATATCCATCATGAGACGACCGGCGCTTGGGGAAGTCGCGTGGTTGGGATAGCCCTTCACTAACTTCGAAAAACCAGCGTATGCTAACGTCCTATCTTGGTGTCGATACTGCAAAAGCGTTCGCTCATACAGAACATCGGGACAATCTTGAGCTTGGGAGAATTTACTCAAGTACTCGCCTGAAAGGTCTAAAAAACTTTTCTCGACAGGGTTATAGGCCACTACAGTGGTGGAGGCCGAAGTATCAGAAGCGCGAAGGGCTTCGGAACTTATCATTCGCAATGGCTGGCCACCGTTTTCTTCGGCAAGTTGTTTATCCATGCTCGCCAACGCTCGGGCTAAAGCATCGTGCTTCTGCTTTTGGGGGGCCAGAGCCGATCGGTAAACCTCAACGAAAAGTCGGGACGCTTCCGCATAGTCCCGTTGCCGAAAAACTAACTCGCCCAGTCTGACTTGAACGTCTAACGCGCTCTTAGCCGAGGCAAAAAACTCCAAATATCGTTCGTACCACCGTCGTGCGGTTTGAGCGAGGGCCGGAGTGTTCATCTTGATGGCGGTGTCGTCTAACGTGACCGCGTGAGAACGAGCGTATGTCTCTAGTTCGTGAACGCTCCCCTCTTTTTTTAACGCTTGAAGTTCGTTGGCTTTGTCCCACTTAGAGCCGGTTAGATAGTTAGGGACCACCGAGAACATTCGCTTAAACGCTTCGTTGGTATGGTTCTCCAAGATCATGGCCTGCACGATCTTAACTTCGTCTAATGGACTATCGAGATTAGTGGCATCCGTATCCAAGAGGTGTTGCCAAAGAGAGATAGCTCGATCGTAGTCGCCGCGCTCATTGAAGAGCATAGCCATGGATTCCAATCCGTTTCGATAGATGGGCTTCGGGAAGGAATTAAAAAACGTGATCGACTCGCCTACCTTTTTAAGATCAGCCAAGGGGAAAACGATATCTCGAATTGCTTCGTCTCTAATTTTTAAAGAGGAAGCCGTTGTAATCCTATCTTCGCTTTTGATTACCCATTTAAAATATTCCAAAGACTTATCGAGCTTACCCAAATTGTAGAGACACCACGCCTTTTTATAGACGGCGTAAGGAACCAAGCTCATGTTCTTCTTGTGCATGATTCCTTCGTAGGACTCGATCGCCTTGTTGTAATTGTACTGGTCGTAATAGTAGTCGCCGAGTTGAGCAAGGGAATCTGAAGCAAATTTAGATTTGGGATACTGAGTGGCAAGTTCATTGAAAGTGCTCATTGCTTTCTTTGCGTCTTTTTTCTCGAGGCTGGTGACCGCGTAGAAGTAGAGCATTTCATCGCGGCGAGGATCTTTAGGGAAGTAGCGAATCAGATATTTGTAGATGGCTTGGGCTTTATCAAGAGAAAGATCGAATCCAAAGGAATAGGCTGCGTTTGAGTTACTGTGAGCTAGGAAGTACTTTTCTACGTTGTCGTAGTAATCCTCCATATAGAGCCTAGCCAACCGAAGATTCAGTTCGATTCGCTGCTTGCCGGATTTTGCGGATCTTAAAAGAGTTTCGATATCGCGTACGAGATTTAATCGCTGGGTGTGTAGCAGTGCCAAACGTTCTGGAGTAAGTGCTTTGTCATCGGCTCGCGTGGAAAGCCAGCGGCTCGTTTTCGTGAGCTTAACCTTCGCAAGATCGAGGAGAGTGGGCTGACCATCCTTCGAGGAGGGACCGCTCGGATTTGCCATGGCACTAAGGGCCAAGCAAGCAAGAGACAATAGGAGGATCGGGTGACGCATGTGGCTCCTTCGGAGTCGCGAGACAGTTTGGCATAAGCACACGAAAAAGGGATTTGGGAGATTGCTAAATAGGTTGGGGATTCCTAGCTGATTTCGGCGTTGGTCAGCAACTAGGGTGCAACCACAATGCCAGGCTACCAAAGCTAGCGGAGGGCCATTCTCGTGTCGAAGTCTCGGACAGTGAGGCAATTCTATGACGACACATTTACAGAAAGATCAGGGGGCAAGGTTACATAGGCCAGGGTGTTTAGCTTTTGAGCTAGGGTGTCAGGCAGCAAAGTCTATCCATGGCGTGTGGATGTTTTTGGTTGCTAAGTCGTAAAGAAGACCTGTGCAAATTACCCGCAGGGACGATAGTGGTTTTGAAAACGATTCATTTTTCCACTCCCCTAATGTGTCGGTAAAAATACAATGGCAACTGGGGGCGCGTTCGGTGCGGCGGCGAGCTGTCCTCTCCAGGATTGTCGGATCGCTAGCTGGTAAAACCGTTGGTAAGCGCTAGTTACAACTTCGTGCCCAGTCTGTCTATCTCCCGCCACTGGCTCAAAGATGCTCACTTAGGCTCAAACCCCTGATTTCATAATCAAGCCTGGAGATTGCCCATTCTGTCCGTCTATTTCTTAGACAACTGTCAAGCTGGTTCACGCCTGTATTCTAGTGTGGCACGTCTTGCAGGCTAAAGCCTTGTACCCCCGCAGATCATTTTTCGAGGCTAATTAAAATGTTCAAGATTGTCGCTTCTCTCAGTCCGAAATATCTAAGTCGAGTCTTAACTCTAGCGTTGGGACTTGGGCTTATTGTTGCCTGTTCCGGCGGTGAGAAATTCTCTGCCGAAACTTCTATTCCTGCAAGCTTACAGATTCAAAGCCTCACTACTGCCACATTATCTACTCAAAACCCGTTCGATTTCGGCACCGTTACGGTTGGAGCTTCTGTAGAGAAAACCTTTGTAATCAGCGATGGGACGTCTACCCCAGCGACTCAGTTAGCCCCAGCCGCATTATCGGCGCCATTTTCTTTCAAGGGCGGATCCTATCCTGGAACTGGAGGCGATTGCGGTGGCTCCCTAAGTGTAAGTTGCACCATCGTTGTCGTTTTTACTCCCACCGCGAACGCTCCTTCTCAAGTGACACTGTCTTTAGCCTACTTCGACAGCGTGAAACAGGCTTCATTGGATATCGATATGTCGGGGACGGGTAAGATCATTCCCGCTGCTTTGTCGACGCAAGACGTTCCTTTCGATTTCGGTACTGTTACGGTCGGAACGTCCATGGAGAAAATGTTTGTGATCTCCAATGGAACGGCGACGACAGCGACCCAAGTGACGCCGAGTGCGTTAGCAGCGCCCTTTTCTTTCAAAGGGGGAACCTATCCGGGAACCGGCGGAAATTGTGGCGCCTCCATCAGTGGCAGTTGCTCGATCGTAATCGTATTTACTCCTACCGCCGCGGGCGCGGTTCAAGCGGTAGAGTCGTTAGGGTATTTTAATGGCTTGGCTCAAGCCTCGCTGAGCATCGGCGTTTCAGGAACTGGAATGATTCCTCTTACACCGGGCAAACTCGTACTCAACGTGGCCGATTTTGATTTTGGAGATCAGTCGGTGGGCTCAGTGAACAACAAAGATTTGATTCTTTCGAACTCAGGACAGAAGGCGATCTCTGCTCTAGCCTTAGGGGCCTGGGCGGCCCCATTCTCCTATAAAGGGGGAAGTTATCCTGGAACTGGTGGTACTTGCGGAGCGATGATCGCTCCCGCGGCGAACTGCAAAGTGGTCGTGACTTATCTACCAACCGCTTTAGTAAGCTCAAACCAAACCATAAATATTGCGTATCAAGATGGATATGCGGCGGGCGCAAGCGCGATTACCTTAAGAGGAAAAGGCGTCTTCGTCGCCAACCTTAGAATGTCGGCTAATGGAGTGGATTCGATTCCTTCGCAAGATTTTGGAACCATTCCGTTTGGTGGTTTTATTGAGAAAACTTTCACAATCATTTATTCAGGCACGGTTCCTGCGACAGGACTTAGTCTCTCTGGCCTATCCAGTCCATTTTCGATCGTTTCCATGACTTGCGCGACAACGGTCTCCGCCAACTGCAGCGTCAAGGTCCGCTATAGCGGCTCGTCCGTGGGAACGGCGAGTCAGCAATTGAAATGGACTTACGCCAACGGTGCTTATGCCGCCGAAGACATTATCCAGTTTACGGGAGTGACTTTACCGCAACAGGTGCCGGCCGTTCTTGCCATGCCGGCCGTGACCGATTTTGGGAAGGTCCTGATCAATCAAACTACCGAGTTGACTATTCCAGTGAGCTACTCGGGAACGATGGCGGCGTCCGCAGTGGTACCCACGATTAGCGCGCCATTTTCTTTTAAGGGCGGTGTGTATCCTGGGACAGGCGGCACTTGCGCAGCCATGATCAACGCCAACTGCAGTTTGGTTGTGTGGTTCTCCCCGTTAGCTATCGCCGACAACGTGGTCAGCCTTTCCTTGGCCTATAACGATGGCGCGACGGGGCGATCTGTCTCGACTTCGCTTAAGGGTGGCGGACGTAACAAAGCCTTGATCACTTTAACGGCGGCTACCAATCCGCTGGACTTTGGAATTTCGCCATTGAATAAAGCGGTCTCTCTGGTTATCACCGCCAAAAACGCTGCTGGTAGCGTGAACGCGACCAATATCATGAATACCGCGCTCACTGCCCCTTTCTCGATCACGTCAACGACTTGCGGTGCGACTCTTGTAGAGAATGCGACGTGTACGGCTACGGTACGATTTCTTCCGACGGCGGCTATCGCCTCTCAATCTACTTTCGTGATGAACTATTTCGACGGTGTGGCAAACGTGATGGCCTCGTTACCGCTCAAGGGAACGGGAACGACTGCGGCACTTCTCGAAGCGTGTGCGGGAAGTTATGCTTTCGGCAACGTGCTTGTCGGTGCGACGAAGACCAACCAGGTCGATTACTGCTTCTATGGAAGCGATCCCGTCACAGATTTTGTGGTTCAAGGAGTCGCGGCTCCTTTCTCCATAGACCCCACGTCGACATGCCAAGGAACGATCACGGCGAAATGCAACGTAAAGTATGTTTTCGCTCCGACGGCGGCCCAGGCCTATAGTGATCCCGCCACTTTCCAATTTACGAGCGGCGGGGTTCTCAAGACTGTAAATTTCACTCTCACCGGGACCGGAATTGCTGCGAAAGCTACTCTCACCATTGGAGCCGGCGCGTTTGGCAACGTGACCGTGGGAGCAAACAAAACGCTCGCTCTTACGTTGAAAAACACGGGTACTGCCGATGCGTCCCAGATTGTGATTACCGCTCCAACCGCTCCTTTCACCATTCAGTCGACCACCTGCGCCAATGCACTCGTCATTAACGCTACTTGTTTGATTAACGTCGTTTTT
>JBBQIT010000009.1:0-23420 GCA_038325205.1 Bdellovibrionota bacterium | reverse complement strand
AGGTGATCATGGTCATGAACAGGCAAACCGTTGAGATAAGTAACCAGCGCCTTCGTTTCTCAGTCGGCGACAAATGAAGGAGCAAAGAGGCAAGGCTCGAAATAAAAGCGACTTCGAGAAGAGGGAGCAAAACTTTTACGAAAGCTCCAAGAGGTTCGATAAACCACTTCGTAACTTCTTGAGAAGGAAGGCTGTACCAAAGGGGAATTAACCCTTTACCGGCACATAGCATGGCTCCCGAAAGTAATCCCGTCGAGACCACGGTTAAAATGAGTAAGAGGTATTTAAGTTTAGGCGGCAACATGCAAGCCATTTCCTCGCACGTTGCCGCCCCTAAAGCAATCCGAAACGTCGCAATTAGTTCGTCGTTACCGCGCCCGCTTTTTCGCGAAGCTTCGCAATGACGATTCCCAAAATGACCATCTCGGGGATGCCCAGTGCTATCTGCTTAAGCGCCAAGGCACAACCGATCGGTTGGAGACAGTAATACAAAAAGGCAGAGGGGACAGCCGTCAAACACGCCATCGCAAGTCCAAAACGAACGCCTTGAATCAGAAACGGCTTATCCGCTTTCTTACCTTGGTCGTAAACCCAAACCGCTGCGACTGCCATGATGAAGAAAGACAGAATCATATAGGGCATGTAGTGGCACATATCCGCTTGAGGGCGATACAGTTGCGCTACTTCTTTGTAGTCGTTAGCGAGAATCAGTCCGTGAACCAGAAATTCCAAACCCCATAGGACTACGAAAGTGACCAACGTGGAAATCGCGCACGACTTCCAACAACATTTTTTGTCGCTCATTGTATTGTCTCCGATGTTCAAAGGTGAAAAGCGAAACGCAGCCGCCATTGTATCCTACTTCGGAAAGCCGTACGCGCTCTGTCGCTTCGCGCCTTTTTCCTCCCTGAGATAGGCATATACTTCTTGTTACCCGCTTCATTCCTAAAGGAGAACTTCATGAAATCGTTTCCCCTATTTTTAGCTGTTTTTATTTTGGTGCAGTTATCTTCGATTTTAAATTCCGAAGCTTCTCCCGTCTCGGTGAGAGTAAATTCTGCCGTCGACGTGGTGACCAATCGGATGACTTCTCCACAACCCATTCCCGATTCCGTCATCTCTGTGGCGCGCTGCATTGCGGCACTGAAAGTAGTGAAAGCAGGTTTTATCTGGGGCGGGCAGGGAAGCACGGGCCTTTTAACCTGCCGCACGCCAAACAATGAGTGGAGCGAGCCTTCCTTTTTTAGCGTTAATGGCGTCAATTTTGGATTTCAAATAGGAGTTCAATTTTTGGAATCGATCTTGGTTTTCATTACCGATTCCGCAAGGCAGATTTTAGATCATCCCAGCTTCACTTTAGGAACCGAATTAAGTGTAGCTGCCGGCCCCGTCGGTGGAGGTGGTGGCGTCGGAGCTATTCCCAACGCCCAAGTGCTCTCCTACCAACGAGCGGTAGGACTTTACGCTGGGGCAACGGTTGACGGATTTGTGCTTTCCCACAATCCCAAACTCATTAACGATGCTTACGGAGCTTCGATCGAACCGCACACGTTACTTAACACTTCCGGAACCTCCGCTCCGGCCTCGGTTCAGCCGTTTTTAAAAGCGATGGACGAGTACCTTCCCCCGTCATTGGACTAAGAAGGCGTTTTAGGTGTAAGAGCTTCTTATGGCTAAAACAGAAATAGCCACCCTAGCGGGTGGATGCTTTTGGGGTGTTGAGGATCTGATTCGAAAGATCCCCGGCGTAATAGAAACATCGGTGGGCTACACGGGCGGCTCCGTTCCCAACGCGACTTATGATGTCGTGAAAAAGGGGGCGACGGGGCACTCCGAAGCCGTTCAGATTGAATTTGATCCGACCAAAGTCGGTTTCGAAGAGATATTAGCCCATTTTTTTAGACTTCACGATCCCACCACAGCGAATCGCCAGGGTAACGACGTCGGAACTCAATACCGTTCGGCTATTTTTTTCCATTCCGAGACCCAGAAAGCGACGGCGGAGAAAGTCATTGCTGCCGTGCAAGCTTCGGGAAAATGGAAAGGAAAGATAGTGACCGAGGTCGTTCCTGCCGGTCCCTACTACAGGGCCGAGGAATACCATCAGAAGTATCTCGTTAAAAATCCCGGCGGCTACACCTGTCATTTCTATCGAGACTGACGGTCTATCTTTGCTAAAACGGAGATTCGGTCTTAATTATTTTTGATTTCTGGCAATCAACAGATTGATTATCCACAGGCAGAGAGCTGAACTATTTCTTCATATATCCGCGTTTCGCAGTTGTTGAAGGAAGTTGCGCAGTCGAAGTTCCGGGGACCGGCGAAAAAAAAGAGATCGAATCAGAGAGCTGCACTACGCCGTAGGTCGAGGTGTTTCCCCCTTTAGTGTTGATATAACGGACTCGATAGATATCTGGTTGAGCAATTAAGTCTTCAACCACGTAGGCATAAGTACCTTCATTGGTCTGGCCGAAAGAGGTGTTAGCCTTGCAATTCGGTAGGTCCGTGTAGTGAAACGCAGTGACCTGAACGGATCCATTGGCGAACGATAATTGGGTCTGGGTGGTATCACCACCGCCCGTGGGTGTTTCACATACGGCCGCTACCCACACGCCTTGAATTTGAACATTGACGGGCGATCCACCGCCGCTGGGATCGGAGCTGGCTTGACCAGCAGGTTTCGCTTCCCACTGTCCACAAGCTACCAGACCAGCAAAACACATCGCGTACGCTACTTTTCTTTTTAAGCTCATCGTCAAATTCCCCAACCCACCCAGGCTCACAAAAGTAGCAAGCACACGACGTCCAGGGGGTTCTGGTGCAAAGCGAAAGCCAACGTACTCAGGCTGACTACGACCCAAGCGCTTGTTTACACGGCAGACATCCTTGCCCATAAACGTCAGTTCGAAAAGAGCTTCAGGCTGCTATGATGGTAGGAGTGATTCCAACTCGTCTATTCCTTGTGGTGGTAGGCCTAACGCTTTCGATGGGAAGTTGGCTTGCCGCCGAGCCCTTAGATGACGCGTGCATCTGGGCCTACTTCCGCGCCAGCTACCATGAAGACTATGTTTGTACGGAATGCCCAGCTAACGCTTTAAAATTCCTGGGGCGTGTGCAAGCGGACCATAAGGATCTGTCGCAATTCAAAGTTATCTTCTTCAAAGACAAAGTCGTGCCCCGACAATATCGCACACCAAAAACGGCGCAAGGATGGGAGTGGCATGTTGTGGTCTTAGCCAATAACCGCATTTTCGACATGGACTATTCCGTTTTTCGAGGTAAGTCCGAACCGAGTGCGATACCAGTAAGCACCTATGTCAGTTACAACTTCGGCCCCGCCACAGACGGAGTCTTCCCGGGCGGAGAGAAAATCGCGGATGTACGCGTGCGGGTCGTAGATGCGCAATTTTTCGCCGATAGGTGGAATGCTCCGGTTACGAGCGACGGCCCCCTTAAACAGACTAAAAAGGTCGATTCTGATTATATGATGTACTCGGATCTTGGAAATAATGCGCAGGACTACACTCTAGAAGAGTTCCTGAAGCTGCACCCCGCCCCCCTTTCCGCAACTCACGGCCACTAGCACCCCGCGCCACATCGGAATAATGAATCTCTCGTGAGCCGCTTTCGTTATGTCTCAGCGCGTCTTTTCTGTTGACGCGATAAGACATCCCAGGTTCTATCGAAGATACATGGGGGGTTGGGATGTTCGATTCAATTCTTGGGAAAACTCTATTCCGCATTTCGTCTTTTTTGGTACTACCCGTAATTTTGACGGTAGTTTTGTCCACTGCCGCTTTTGCTGCCGATAAAACGAAAGAAGATCCAGACGAACGACTCCTCTCACTCGATCCTAACGGGGTTCCTCTACAGATTCCCGTGACGGTATTCAAAACCTTTTTGCAAACGCTGGAAGATGCTTCTAATCCCGAACAACCGCTCGAAGATGTGCAATATCGAAACGCCAGTGGGAGAGTATTTTTTACTCTAGATAGCAGCGAGAGGAACAGACCCGTTCCTTATCAGTATCAAGTCACGCTACAACTTAAGAACAGCGAATTGGAATTGCCCCCGATTAAGACCGAAGAATTAAGAAGTCTTTTCCACCGCGCGAAATATGGCAAAGGAACCTTTCTCGCGGTAGAAACGCAAAGCGGCCTTTGGGCACCGGCAACTTACGAAGCTTTTGTCGTAGATAACACGGTAGAAGTGGTGAAGTACTACGCCGGCTTTACTGTGAATCGCCTCGCCGTAAAAGAACTCGAGGGGCAGTGGGGTTTTGATACGCGACCTTTCTCTGTTCCCCTGGCTAAAGTGAACGAGAGAGTTTTTCCCGCGCCAGCCGCCTTTCGAGTCATTCCTGAAAAACCAGAAAATCAGGCTTATTACATTGAAATGGGAGATGAAGATCCGGTAGCGATTACCGTCCTGGGATTTCAAGAAACCACTGGCGAAGGCGGTGCAAAATTGCGAGTCGCCTACTTTACTCCGCGAAGAATCATCGAAACAGAAGCTCCTTCACCTAAAGTCTATAAAGTTCCTGTGGGGCTTTTGCGAACTACTTACGAATCGCACCACCGAAAGCTACTCGCGAAGGCAAGAAGTCAGCCCATTATGCCGCCCGATTGGCTGGATACTTTTGAATATCCGCTAGTCATGAAGTCTAAACTCCGGACGTTCACGGAGGCGTACCACACGCTACGAACCGCGCTGAAAAACCAGATCTCTCGTGAGAAGGACAACTCACCGCTGTTTGATGGCGAGCCTCCTTGTTCGAGTGAGGTGCTAGCCGCTGCGGGTTAAGGTCTTTCGACTCAAATCGCGTAAATTGGAATAAATTCCAAACGCGAGGAGAGATCATGCAGCGCCTTCCCCTTTTTCTGTGGTTAGTGTTGTTTTTCACGGCTGTGACGGGGACGGCGAGGGACTTTCAAGCTCAGAAAGAAACGGTTTGGAAATTATCCTTTTCGAATGACGGATATTTTTTCCTATCTGCGGGTGGAGAAGGCACGGTCAATGTGTGGTGGCCCGACTGCCTTTGCCATCTGACTACCTTCACCCATCCTTCTAACTTCACCATCTACGACGCCATTTTTTTACCGGATAACTCTCGTGCGATGAGTACTTCTCTCGATGGCTCGGTTTTTATCTGGGATAGAGAAAGTGGCAAGACCATCCAGAAATTAGAGGGACATTCCACCTACGTGGCTAAGTTAGCAGCGAATGAAGATGGTAGCCGCCTCTACACGGTAGGCACCGATGACTACATCAATACCTGGGACTCGCAAACCTACAAAGTTTTAGCGAGATATAAAACCCATTCTCCGGTCGGCATCGTGAGTTTACCCAATACTTTGCTTACGACGAGTCTTGCGGGCATTCAAAAATGGGATGAGACAACGGGAAAAAGCGTTTCCTTTTCAGATTCAGAATATTTTTTCGCTGCAGCGGGAGTAGATGCTGAAAGATTTTTAGTCGGCGGAAAAATTTCGGAAGGAAGTGCCCTTCAATTGAGAAGCGTTTCTGAGGGAAGTGTCGTGCGCACCTTTGATTCGCTTCACGGTTCGATTTGGACGATTGCCGTCTCTTCAGACAAGAAGTGGGTCGCGGCTTCCGCTTATGAGGGTGAGACCAATGTTTGGGAGCTAGAAACAGGAAAGCTCGTCTATCATTCGGGAGCGGATCTTCAGACCGTCTCGGTCGCTTTCATTCCCGGCTCGGATGCGATCCTATTAGGAACCTCAACAGGGCATGTTTATGCGATTCCCTTCTTAGTAGGAAAGCTCCCAACCCTTGCTTCATATTTAACTTTCCCCTAAGCGAAACTCTGAATTACTATGACCTCGCTGGGATTAATTTATTCAGGGGGCTTCATGGGTTTACTTAGGCTTTTCTTGGGCTTTTCATGCCTTTTTGCCACTACCGTTGCACAGGCGGGCGACTATAAGATCGATGTCATTAAAGTGGAAACGCAGAAGACTTTGATTCTGCACGCTGTCGTCAAGCCTGAAGAGGTTACCAAGCAGCTAGCTAAAGATATTTCCAAGGTGGCGAGCTACATTAAACTCAAAAATATCCCCGCGGCTAACACCCCTTTTGCGCGCTATTTACAATTTGAGCCGCCAAAACCAGTCGAAATGGAGACTGGCTACGCCGTGGCGGCGGTTAATTCAGGAGAAGGGGACATTCTCTTGCACGAGCTCCCCGAAGGACGGGCGGCAGTCACCAAGCACGTAGGACCCTATGAAAAAATAGCCCCGGCATACGAAGCCATTCACGCGTGGATGGAAAGTAGCGGCGAAAAGCCAGGCGGCGCCCCGTGGGAGGTCTATTTGAATGACCCTGCCAAAGTGAAGCCAGAAGAACTTAAGACCGTGATTTATTATCCCTTGAAGTAATTCCGCTGGCCCCCCCAGCTCTTCGAGTATAATTTGGCAGAGCTTCTAAAAACTGAAGCCAATACCGAAAATGGAGCCACACCATGACCCGAGTCTCTTTTAAGAGTTTTGCCCAACGAGCGATAGCCATCGGCCTACTTTGTTCTTCTCTTAGCTTTGCTGAAGTGAAGAACACCCCAACCGCTACTTACCAGGCGGAAGATACCTCCCGATTTCAAGTGAGTGTTGGACCTTCGCTGGCGCTTTTGGAAAGCGTCGTGGGATTCGGTGCCGCGGCACAGGGGCTGTTTCATCTGACGAGCTCTTTTTATGTGGGACTGGAGCTGGGTTATTACAAGTGGTCACAAAGTGTTGCGAGCGGATCCACTTCGTTAAGCACTTCGATAAGTTCCATACCGATCCTGGCAGTGGCTTTGTATAAATTTAAAATGGTTAGCGATGAGTTTATTCCTTATATTGGAGTCGCCGCTGGAGTCAGTCTCACCAGCGGGGGCGTCACCTTCTTGGGAACCAGCTTCTCCAATTCTAAAGCGAACTTCGAGATTTTGGCGAAACCGGGTTTCGAATTCGTTCTTTCTCCCCGGATTTCATTAATGTTGGAGCCGAAGCTAGGAATTCTGAATAGCTCTTTTGTTTTTCTTCCCAACGTCAGCGTTGGATTTTCGTTCTAAATAATTTCGAGGTTAGGTCATGGTTCGAAAGTTTTTCAAATTCCTTTTGGCGGCGATGATGATCACCGTGGGCATCAAGCATTTCATGGACCCCACCCCTTTTGTAAAAATTGTTCCTGACTATCTGCCTTGGCATTTGGAGCTGGTTTACCTCAGCGGCTTTTTCGAAGCTTTGGGTGGTTTGGGACTTCTCATCCCCGGACTTTCTCGATACGCAGCGTGGGGATTGGTGGCTCTGTATGTCTCGGTCTTTCCCGCAAACGTAAACATGACGATTCATCATCTCCCTTTCGGAGATACACCAACTCCAGAGTGGGCGCTTTGGCTTAGACTCCCTCTCCAGCTCGTTCTCATATGGTGGGCCTACTGCTACACGAAAGAGCCGAAAAAGACTGTAAATTACTAGCGCCCCTTTGCGGCTCGCTGACCGCTAGTTCGACACCTCAAAATTAGTGAGCAAAGTTCGATGAATTCTCGTCGTCGTCACTGAACTTCTTTGTGGCCTCCCCTAAAGTTCGTCTCTATCTTTGACTGCCCGATAACTAAAAAAGCGGTACGGGACTTGCTTTTATACTTCGGAGGGAGGAGTTGGAGGTATTCGATGTATTTCAAAGAAGCTCGTCCCAGTTCCTTTAGTCGTCCTACTCGTAAACCACCGATTCCATTTTTCGCAGAAGCCGCTTTAGTATTTGCTGCGATGGTATTGTTTCTTACGGGGCTAATCTTAGGAAGTGGCGTCACTCGTGATAAGGGAGTGCAATCACTTGAAGCTGAATTACAAACCTCAGGAACGTTCTACAAAAAATATCAAGAAGAGGTCTTAAGAACGTTGCGCGCGGAACCGCGGATCCAGATGGTTAAACTTCGCATGCCGAGCTCGGTCCTTAGTTACCGTCGAGGAATTGCCACGAACAATCCTGGCGAGATGTTGTGGCTTCAAGGCAGAAACACGACGATTCCCATCATCGCAGTCTCCAAAAATTCGCAGCGCTTCTTGGATCAGATGCGGATCGATTATATTGATCCTTCGAAATTTCCTAGCGGCACGTTAGCGCGAATCGCGCTCCCTTTTGCCGAAAAGGATTTACAACGATTTGTTCTTATCCCGGATCTATCGGGAGACAACCATCGAGAGTATGCGATTAGTGTTGGTGCCTTGACTCACTAATCTTTTAGCCTTTGGTTCGGTATCCCTTTTCGATGAAAAGCGAGCGGATGAGATCTCTTTTGTCTCCCTGGATCTCTATCTTTCCCTCTTTGCCCTCAAGGCTGAAAGTACCGCCGGAGCCGCATCGATTCTTGAGTTGTTTGGTCAGATCTTTTAAGAAGATGTTGATCTTAGGCAAGCCATCGATGACGGTAACGGTCTTTCCCGCGCGCCCCGATTTTTCAATGCTTAGTTTCGCCACAAAGTTAGAGGATTTTAGCAAAGGCTCTGCTTCACAAGTGCACGCGGCTTTGAGCTCCTGGCACTTGGGGCACTTCTGATTGAGCTTGGGATCTGTCGAGTAGACTAGCTTTGCATCGGTCATAGAGAAGGAGTCTATACGAAGATTCGGCTAGCCAAAAGAGTCAGGTATGTTTACCTAATAAAATGCCGTCTCGCAAACCACCTCCCTTTGAATTTGTTCTAGAAGCGTTGGCCTCTGCCGATCCCTTTACCCGCCCTATGTTTGGTTGCTTAGCCGTCTATATAGAAGAAAAGATAGTTTGTGTTCTGAGGGACAAGCAAGACTACCCCAGCGATAACGGGGTTTGGTTGGCTACCGTGCCCGAGCACCACGAAAGTTTGAAATCAGAGTTTCCTTCGATGAGATCTATCGAGATCTTTGGTCCGGGAGTGACAGGGTGGCAGAATCTTCCAGAGGAATCGAAAGACTTTGAATCGTCGGCACTTCGCGCTTGCGAGCTGATGCTAGTCCGGGACCCTAGAATTGGAAAAATTCCAAAGCCACGCAAAGGTAAAAGCAAAGCTAAGCCGAAGCTGAAAAAGAAGACGAAGAAATAGAATTACGCTAACTGCGCAAACGCTTTGCGAGCATTGGTGACGAAAGCTTTCACTAGCTCCGCGTCTTTTCGACCGGTAGCATTTTCTACTCCAGTGTGAACGGTTACCCCTTTGGGTTTCACCTGGAGAATAGCTTCGGCGACATTACTGGGATTTAAACCGCCTGCTAAAAGCACGGGTTTTTCGGAGATTTCGATAAGCCTGCGGCTAATTTCCCAGTCATGAGTGATTCCAGTAGCGCCTTTGGCTCCTGTCGCGGGGTCGAAAGAATCGGTAAGAAAGGCGTCAATGTGAGGTGAGAGTTCGACAATGGTCTTGCATAACTCGTCGAAACGGAAGGCTCCTACGACCAAACTCTTAGTAAGATGGATGCGAGGGCGAAGTCGTTTCAGTTTTTCGGCTTCGGTAACGGAAATTTGCCCGTGAAGTTGAATCTTTAGGGCGCCAATCTTGTCGGCTAAGTGCAAAATCTGCTCAGCTCGCTTCAAGTAGGTGATGAGAACTGCGTAGCGGGGGGCTTCAATCGTCCGAATTACGGTTCTAGCGAGGCGATCTTCAATATCGACCTTTCGCACGCCCGGTCCCATGGGGAAGGCGAGATCATCTACGCCGTTTTCGGCGAGGAGAATGGCTTCCGCTTGGTCAATAACTCCGCAGACTTGGATACGAGGGTAGGTACTCTCTACGCGGCCAAGGCGAACTGGCTTTCGGATAGCAGCTTCTGAAACGTCTCCCGCATTCGGCTGTCCGTCTCCAGCCGCAGGCATTCCTGAAAGGCGTGCGTCGCGAGACTTGAGTTTCCCATCTTTTTCGCTATTCCACCGAGACATGCCCATCCTCTTAAAAAGTTGGGCCGTAAGCTAACACACTTTTCGATATATGGAATGGCTTGTAGGAAATTTCCATCTACCCAGAAAAGATGGGCTCCCAGGACAAAATTGGCGTACGAATTGCCGGGGTTTCGACGAATGAGCTTCTCCAAAATGAGTTTGCCCTGGTCGGCGTTATTGCAGGTGAGCGCAAACTTTGCATCAACGATCTCAAGCAGATCTGCGATCTCTGGGTTGTTGGGTTCGATGAGATAAGCTTTGCCCAAGAGGTTTCTCACCCGACTATTAGGGCCTTCGGTATCGATTAGGATCTGGGAGCAGAGAATATGGGCTGCGATCCCCTCGATCTTTTCTGGCTCTCTATCAATCTGTTGAATAATAGCGTTTACGATGAGTAATGACTGCGTCACTTTGCCTTCGTTATAGAGCTTTCGAAGGTTTTGAATCGCTTGGCTCTCGGGCTGCCCAGTGGTTAGCAGTGACTTGCAGAAGGGACAGATTCCAACGGCAGGTCCGCTGGCGGCTCCGCAACATTTACAAATGAGATCGAAGCTCATGATAATTCCTTTCCACAATTCGAGCAGAATTTAAAATTGGTTTCATTCAGTTGCTTACAATTTGTGCAGACCATCTTGCTGTTCGCGATGACGACTTTACCTGTGGCTTCTTCTTTTTCTTTGTAGTCAGCACCCATCAAACTTTTTCCCAGCATGAGCCCCATCATCATATGCATTGGGTCGCCTTTGCCTGAGGCTTGTAATGCTTCCATGGTGCTAGCGGCTTTGTAGAGAAGATATTCTTTTTTATCTCCGATCACGTCCATCGCGAGTTTTGAATCCATCGCTTCAATGACTTCTTGTGGGGGTAACAAAGAGAGGACTTGGACTCCGGCTATGGTGATCCCGAAAGGAGCCAGAGTCTTAATGAGAGCTGCTTCTAAACTTTGGCCAACCGCTTTTTGCTGAACGCTTAAGTCTCGAATGCTTTTGATTCCTTGAATCGCTAGGGGAAATTGTTGAAGCACGTGGCCTTGGATAAATTCTTCGACTTCAGAGATGCCCATATTCGAGCGGCTACCCACCAATTTCGTCAGAAATTTTCGAGGGTCAACAATGCGAATGTTGTAATTGCCGTAGGAGCGCACCGGTACCGCGCTTCCATCGAGGGTGGTCAACACGGGTTGGGCGGTGCCCCAACGCCGAGCCGTAAATACGTTGCCAGAGAAAAACCAAAGATCGCATCTGAGCGGACTTTGAAAGCCAAACTTCCAGTTAGTTAAGCGCGTAAGGAGGGGCACGTTTTCGGAACTAATTTGATGTGTTCCTGGTCCAAGAATGTCCGCGATCTGTCCTTGGTAGACGAAAATGGCGCATTGATTGGGTCTAACCACTACCGCGGTTCCGGCGAATAGATCCGTTGATCCCGTAGGTGGAATTCTTGCTGCCAAAAGCGATCCCGAAGGGTCTTCAAATTCATAAATACCGCGAAATAACAGTGATTGTGGCTTAGCCGGCATAGCGTCTCCCTAGATGTCTTTTCGGAATTTATCCTAAAGAAGTGATGGTAAGTTGGTGGTGCACGATAATTCTCCGAAGAGAATATGTAAGTGCCGGCACAATTTTATGGAGATTCCAACACACTCTATCGATGATACTGACATCCAGCCTCTTCGAACTAGTTTCCCCAATGGTTTCAGCGACGCAAATGTGAATATGATGTTGAGAATAAAATTACATTTCTAAGAATCCCTTTGAGAATGCTGACATGACTGAGGCTACTGTAGCTCAACCTGACACCTCGCAGAACGTAGACTTCCCCGCAACGCTATAATTGAAATGGGCGATAAAAACCCACAGAGGTAGGACGTATGAGGCTACAGCATAAACAGATGAAAGGTCTTGCAGCGATGTTTGTCGTCGTTGCGGTGGTACTGGCGAGTTGCGCGCAAAAGGATAGCTTCTACGCTAACACTTTGGCGAGTGATACGTTTGTACAGCTGTACGATGTTCATAGCTATGACTTCCTATGGGTAATCGATAACTCACCCAGCATGGCTCCGAAACGACAATACGTAGCAGACAACATGTCTAGCTTCCTCAATACCTTGAACAGCCGTAAAGCGGTCGACTATCAAATGGCTGTTACTAACGTCGACCAATTCACTACGGCCGGTGGTCTCATCACCGGTAACGCTGGCCAAACGGTGGTTAAGAGCGCCACTTCAGCGACTCCTTCTATCGACTTTGCGGCTCTCGTAAATAACATTTCTAGTTCCGGAACCAGTTTCTGGGAGCAGGGCCTCATCAGCGCTTACACCGCCATCAACAACTCGGGTTCGAGCTTCATCCGTAACGGAGTTCCTCTAGTCGTTATCTTTCTGACCGATGACGATGACTGGTCTTGCAAACAAATGGCCAACGGAAGCACTAGCTGCTCAGGCGTCCAAGCGGAAAATAATCCTGACGTTATCCTCTACGACACAGGCTTCTTCATTAACTTCTTCCGAAATTTTAAAGCCTCGCAAAATACCGACACCACGGTATTTCCGGTGGTCGGATTGGCGAATAGTAGCTGTTCAGTTGAGCGCGTCGGCACAAAATACAAAGAAGTGGCCGAAAAAGTCGGTGGCTTTAGCGCGACGGGTAGCATCTGTCTCTCCGATATCGGAACCAGCATGCAGAACATCGCTCAAACATTAGCCGATCGGGGAACGCGATTCCCGCTCTCCTCTACTTCGAACGGTCAAAATATTTTGGTTTACGTAGATTCCGTCGCGATTCCGTACTCGGCGTTGAACGGTTACATCTACGATTCGATTACGAACTCGATTATTTTTACCGGAAATGCCGTTCCAGGGAATGGCGCCGTGATTCAAATCACTTACTCTCAGAACACCCATTAGGTGAAACGGAGAACGTATGCGGATACTAAAGAAATTATATAGAGTGCTTCCGGTTGCGATAGCGCTGCTACTTAGCGGTTGCGGATCTACCAATCCCAACAGCCCGACGAATTTTAATACCAACGTCGCGCCAACCGCCATTCAAGCCGCAGCGCTTTGTCCTTCGACGAATCCTTCGTTCGCTGGTGGTGATGGTTCTGTCGGCAATCCTTATCAGATTAGCCAGTTCTGTCACTTCTATGCTTACTCGGCTAACCCTTCTTACTGGGCTTTGCATACTCAGATGACAGCTGATCTCGATCTTACGGGTATTGGCTTTGCCCCAATGATTGCACTCACCGGTACCTTCGAAGGAAACGGACACGTCATTTCCAATTGGGCGAGTGGCGTTGCTTTGTTCGTCACCAATGGCGGTACTATCCGGAACGTTAACTTAGTCAACGTAACCATGGTTCCACTCGGCTCTAGCCGTCCTGCCCCTTTGGTAGGAACGAATTTAGCGGCTGGTAACGTTACTAACTGCACCACCTCGGGTTCGGTAAACGGATTGGCTGCTGCGAATTTAAACTCCGACAACGATATCTATTGGTTCGTCGGTGGTTTGGTGAGCATTAACTTTGGTACGGTCACTCACTCTAGCTCCTCGGTGAATGTCATTGGACTTCAAGCGATCGGTGGATTGGTCGGACACAACGAAGGGACGATCAGAACGTCACACGCGAGTGGAACGGTTCACGCTACGACTTCGGGAAGTAACTTTGGCGTCGGCGGATTAGCCGGTAATAATATCGGTGGCTCCATCTTGAACTCTTATGCGACTGGCTTAGTACAAGGCGTCGCTCAAGTTGGCGGGTTGTTGGGTTACTCCACTGGCCCAGTGCAAAATTGCTACTCCTCAGGTGCTGTCAACGGCACGGGCGCCAACATCGGTGGTCTCATCGGACAAAACACTGGTGGCGCAATCTCGAACTCCTTCTGGGATACGGTCACGAGCGGTCAAGCGGCAAGCTCTGGCGGTACGGGACAAGCTACAGCGGCAATGCAATCGGTCGGTACTTTCACAGGTTGGGATTTCGCGGGAACGTGGAATGCCCCTTCGGGAAGTTATCCGTCGCTTCGTTAACCCTGAGCTTTCACTAAAAGATAGCCTCGAAAGCTCGGTCCATCTTTAGTTTGCATCGCGCCGTAAAGATGTTCGATCGGCACCCAATGCCACGGCGTGCGGTGGCGACCAGTATCCATTACTAAGACAGAATCACTAATCCGGTCGTAAGCCGCCAAAGGCGAGAAATGCCCTGAGCCCGATTGGATTAACTTTTCCGAATCGAAATTCGCCACCAAGAACTCTTCATTTCCAGACAAGCATCGCATCAGATCACTTTTGAAAGCGTTCAGCGCCGCAGATTTTATCTTGGTGTCACAATATTGCACTTTCACGCGACAACGATGCCACCTCATGATCGCGGCCAATTCCTCTAAAGTGAATCCCCCGTTTTTTTGTTTCACGAGCTTGCGATGTTTTATTTTGTCGGTCTCTTTCGTGAGCAACGCTTTCTGAGTGAAGGAAGCCTTACCCGCTATAGAGTTCAAAACAATGACGGCACTCGCTACTCCACAGGAGAAAGCATCGACCTGCGGCTGATAGTTTTGGACGAGGGTGAAAAAAGAGTGTTTAAAGGCTGCTTGTTGAAACCTTTGTTGGCTTTCTGCCGCCTCAAAAGGGACTCGGGCAATAGTCGACAAAACCGATAGAGTTTGGTCTATCTTGTTTTGAATTGAACGAGCGCGTTTCATAAGTAGAGTGACTTTATAATGCAAAGCATTATAAATATCCACAGGGAACGCCTAACTACTTGAATGTGAATGGTTAATGGTATGAACAAAGCCAAGCCCTTTAAGTGTCTTCTCGCCGGCGAACCGCATGATACTTTGGTTCCCAACGACGACACCGGCGCGTTATTAGCGTTCGAACTTATTAGCCGAGGCCATGAAGTCGATTTCTGTGATTTAGACAGCCTGGATTGGCAGATCAATCCCAAACAATATCTCTCAAATTTGCCCGTTTATAAGATTCACTCCGTTGATATCAATAAGAAGCTTCCCTTTGAACTGGGTCCCAAAAGAATCGAAGCCGTGGATCATTACGCGGCCATTCTTCAGCGCAAAGACCCGCCAGTAGATGACGACTATATTGGGCATGCTTCCCAGTTTGTTCATGCCCCGTCCTCGATCGTTCAAATCAATAATCCGGCCTATACGAAAGAATATTCGGAGCATCTACTCCCCATGCGTTTTCCCCAGTATTCGACCCCCACTTTTTCGGTGGAAAGCTTCGACGCTTTTGAGAAGTGCGTACGAAATGCCGCGGGAGAGACAGTTGCCAAACCGCTGCAATGGTTTGGCGGAGTGGGAATTCAGTTTTTTAATCCGAAGAGTCCGGAAGTGGAACTCAAACAATTCTGGGAAAAGTGGAAACCCCACGCGGTCGTCCAACCGTTTTTAAAAGAGATCGAAACTATCGGTGATCTTAGAATTCTAGTGATGAATGGAAAAATCATCGGTAGCTATCTACGTAAGCCCAAACCAGGAAGCCGTATCGCTAATACTCATGCGGGTGCTTCTCCCCATCGTTTTGATCCGACCCCTCGTCAAGTCGAGGCATCGAAATTTGTGGGCAAGGAGTTAGCGGAAAAAGGGCTTTATCTCCTAGGACTCGATTTCATCGGAGATTACTTGAACGAAGTGAACATCACCTGTCCTTCGGGCACTCACCAAATCAATGGTGTGATGGGGATTCACGTGGAAAAGCGAATCATCGATGAGTTGGAAGTTCTCGTCGCCGAAGCTAAGACTCTAGGCATCAAATAGCGAAGACTTAGCGCTTTGACTTTGATTCTCTCGTGAACGATCATTTTCACAACTAGATCGTTCTAAAGTGAAACTTAAACTACACATTCATATCATTACGGCTGGTCGTCTCGCGCTATTGAAAGAGTGTTTGGAAAGTGTTTTTAAAGCACTTCCTGAAAACGCCACAATAGCGGTGGTCGTGAATGGTGACCATCCTGAAACTACCAAGTGGCTCGCTACCTTAAACCATCCGGCGCTAGAGTGGTCGGTATTGCCTAGGGAATCGCGGCCCAGAGCGAGAAATCGAGCTTTTGAAACTACGGGCCAAAACGAAATCATCTATTTCTTAGATGATGACGTACGAGTCCCCGAGCATCTGTTTGAGCGGGCCCTTCAAAAGTTTCAAGAAAATCCCGATGTCGCTATCTTGGGAGGCCCGAATCTCACTCCACCGGGAGTAGGAAAGGCAGAAGCTCTTTTTGGGGCGATTATGACCTCAGTTACGGCAGCGCCCTTCGTAAGAGTTCGTTACGGGTCGCACAACATCGCAAAGATTCCCGCTTCTGAGTGCGACTTGATCCTGTGCAATTTGGCCATCCGCAAATCAGCGATTCCGAAGGAAGTGCGTTTGCTCGACGGGCTAAAGAGTAACGAAGAAAATCTTTTTATTCACGAATGCAGTCAGAGGGGACTGATTTCGGCGTTTTTCTCAGAGCTTTTTGTTTACCACCATCGACGAAAGACGATTCTTTCCTTTTTTCAGCAGGTATCTTCGTACGGTTACGGCCGAGCTCAACAAACGATAGCGGATTTCAGAAGCTTCGAGTTCGCTTTTTTTGCTCCTGCCATAGCGCTTTTGCTCGCTATCCCGATTCTTATGACCTCTCCTCTTTTGTTCGACGGGCTTTTGGCTAGTTACGTGATTGCGGCGTTATTGGGCGGTTTTTATTCCTCTCGGATTCGGAGCCTAGGCGTTTTGGGCATTGCGATGTCGGTTCCGCTAACCCTTTTGGTCCATTTCGCCTACGGGATAGGATTTTGGAGAGGGGTTCGTCGTTGCTCCAAAGAGGCGTTCCAAAAGTTCGTCGTAGGATTATCGACGGATCTTGCTCAATCGCAGTCCCGAATCTAGCTTTCTCGTTTATAACGCGTAGAAATATCAAGGTAAGTCCCTCTTCAAATCCACCTTTCGTCTTTGCCGTAAGTCTGTTAAACCCGCCTAAATCAAATTGGTGAGGTTGAATGAAAGCGCACACAAAATTACTGTTGGCCCTCGTCTGCGGAATGGCTTTAGGGGCCTTATTGCACAATCACGCGCAGCTGCCCTGGCTCTCGAATTTTAACACCCATTTTCTTCAGCCTATCGGCCAAATCTTTCTTCGTCTTATCTTTATGGTCGTGGTCCCCATGGTTTTTTCAGCGCTCGTGTTGGGCGTCTATGAATTAGGACAAGGCGCGGGCTTAGGAAAAGTCGCCGCAAAGACATTGTTCTATACCATCATTGCGAGCTCGTGCTCAGTAATGGTGGGAATTTTTCTCGTGAACGTAGTGAAACCGGGAAAAGGATTTCAGATCGACGCCGGAATGATCACGAGCCAGAGTAAAGCACTCGATACGATCAGTAAGAATGCTTCCGCCGCCAAACCGGCGAGTCAATCGGTCGTCGAACTGATCACCAGAAACCCCTTAGATTCGGCGCTTCGGGCCTTGGATGGCGAAATGTTGCCTTTCATGATCTTCACTTTGATTTTTGGAGTAGCGCTCGTCCTTACTGCACCCAACAAACAGGAAGACAATTTAGTGTTGCGCGCCTTGCAGCAACTTTTTGATATCTGCATGAAGATCATTCACTTCGCGATGAAGTTGGCTCCTTTCGCGGTTTTTGTGATCGTTTTTAATACGGCGTTCAAATTTGGTATCTCTGTCTTTCAGTCTCTTTTTTATTATGTGGCAGTCGTTGTCGTAGGGCTGCTCTTTCAGCAGTTAGTTGTTTATTCCGCACTGCTAAAATTCGTGGCTCGCCGGTCACCATTCCAATTCTTTCGTCAGTGCAGGGAAGTCTATCTCTACGCTTTTTCCACCGCGTCTTCGAACGCGACCTTGCCCTATGCTTTAGTGGCGGCGGAAGAAAAATTAAAGCTTCCTCCGAGAATTTCTCGCTTTGTACTCACTGTTGGTTCCACCGCGAATCAAAACGGGACGGCGCTTTTCGAAGGAATAACCGTTCTCTTCTTAGCGCAAGTCTACGGCATCGATCTTACTTTGGGTCAGCAAGTGGAAGTGGTCTTGATGTCGATTTTAGCGGGCATTGGAACGGCAGGAGTTCCTGGCGGCTCGCTTCCTCTTATTATGATTCTTCTTCAGTCGGTAGGAATTCCCGCCGAGGGCCTTGGACTTATCTTAGGGGTCGATCGATTCCTGGATATGTGCCGAACTACGCTGAATGTAAGCGGTGATCTTGTGATCGCAGCTCTCGTGAGCAGCGGAGAAAAGCAGGATGCGCAGGTAGCGTAAGTCGAAAGAGAGAGAAGTGCGAAAGTTACTTTTTTTCTGCCTTTTGAGCCTTTCCACAGCGTGGGGTAGGGACATTCCCAAACTCCAACAGACGACCGACGTTACTTGCGGGGTGATTTGTGTCCGCGCTTCTCTTCTAGCGGAAGGCCTTTTTGCCCCTTCCGAACTGGCACTTTGGGAAAGATTAATTCATCACGCGTGGGGAAGAGATCCGACCCTCTATGATCTAGCCGAAGTAGCTAGAGATTTAGGACTCCAAGCGACTGTGGAATGGGGAATGACTCTACCGCGCGTGAAGGCCTTACATCGCAGCGGTGAAAGAATTCTGCTCAATTGGAATTTCGAGGGTGTGGGGCACTGCAGTCTGTTTCGAGATTATGATGGGGTGAATGTCTATCTCATGGATCCTTGGGTGGGCTGGGATCCTGCGATCGTTCCTGTCTCCTATTTCCTAGGTCAGTGGTATCAGCCTGTGTATTTTTACGGAGGGGGAATCCGTTTTTCTCGGTAAGGAGTCGATAGTCAGCCTATGAAACCTCCCTATTACGCCGTCATCTTTACTTCCACTCGAACCATTGTAGAGGATGACTACCAAGCCATGGCTCAGAAGATGGAGACTTTGGCGGCAAAGCAACCTGGATTTCTGGGGATAGAGAGCGTCCGTGGTCAGGACGGGGTGGGGATTACGGTTTCTTATTGGGCTACGCTGGACTCGATCGCCCAGTGGAAAGCTAACCTCGCCCACCTCGAAGCCCAACGTCGAGGAAAAGTAGAGTGGTACTCCCACTACCGAGTTCGCGTCGCTAAGGTAGAGAAAGACTACGAAATAGACTGACCCAACCGTCTTTTTGACGTCTTATTGCGGTTGGCCATGTTTTAAGGGCTGAGAAGGGTCATTCCATCAAAATTAGATTTTACAACGAGCAGCATTTTTGCCATGCTCTCGCTTCTGTTCCCGGGTAGCTCAGTTGGTAGAGCAGGTGGCTGTAAACAAATGCAGCTTTTCGTCGAAAGGCGAATCGAAAAATCGGGTGAATTCAGGGAAGCCCTCCCTTCAGGAAACTGAAGAAGGGGAATCCTGAGCGAAGTCTGGTGAAGCGTAATCGTAACCAGAAACGTGCAGAGACTAGGGGATGAGTATCGCAGCAATAAGCCCCATTAGCGCCCGACGCCCTTCTTAAAAAAGGGCGATGAGATAGTCCAGTCCTCATGGAAACATGAGGGGTAACTGTAACCACCCTGTCGGGGGTTCGAGTCCCTCCCCGGGAGCCATTTATTTCGCCTGAGGCGAAATAAATCCTCTCATTTCGATTTTCAAATTTCTGCTCTTACTGATGCTGACTCACGTTCGCATTCGCGGTGGTTTCCCAAGTACGGTTCTGACCAGGATAGATCGTCTTAATCATGTGATCCGGAAGTTTCATGTTCCCTTGGATCGAAACCTTATAATCCGACATGTCGGCTGACGACCCGGCACTCCCCTTTTCAAACATGACTCCGTTGGGCCAGCCCAAATCTTTGATGTACTTATTTCTCAGATCAAAGAGCTCTTGGGTGGGGCCTGTAGTGAAGGCTCCCGTATCGATGACATAAACCGCCGTGTCCGGTGCCGCTTCTTTGAACGGCTTCATAAACGTGTGTAAGAGCCGGCAAGGAGGGCAGTGCTTTCCACTTGTTTCCTCCGCCAAGGTTCCTTCGGGGATCTTATTGTCACCGTCGGTGAAAGGTCCTTTAACCAAGTTTTTTACTTCGATGAGTGCATTTCCCGGGCCTTGCTTATAAATCTTTCCTTGTATTTTGCCGGCGGGTTCTTTGCTGGGATCAAATGCTACGAGGGTATTATTTGGGCCCGACTTCAAAAGTTTTTCCTCAGACTTAACGGGGAAATAAATTTTGTCGTCTTTTTTCAGAGAAGACGAGAATAGCAGCGCGACTTTGCCTTTCTTCTCGGCTTTTAGCGCTTCTTCCAATTCCTTTTGGCTGCCGATCACGCGATTTCCGTCTTCGTCGAATTTCGCTTTGTCGGTGGCTGTCGCAACTTTGATACCTTTTTTCTTGTCGCTTGTGATTCGAACGCTCTTGCTGCCAATGAGGGAAGTACCCAGGTTGAAAGTGCAACCTTCTGGGGAACAAGTTCCTTCCGTGAATCCAGAGTCGGGTTTGCTCAGTTCTTCTTTTGTTAGATCAAAATCCGTTTTTAGTTTCTCTTCGCTGAGATCCACGGTTTGTCCGGTTTGGTCTTTTAACCATTCCAGTAGGGGCGTAGTTTTATCATTCCCATCGGTGAGGCCTTTCTTCCCCGATTTAAGGAATGGATTTCCCGCATGAGGACCGGAACCCTTACCTTTTTGAGGAGGCTCCGCTTGCCCTTGAGCTAAAAGAAAGAAGGAAATAAGAACGGTGATAACGATTGAAGATCTCATTGATGGCCCCCTACCCGTGGAGTTCTATAGACTGGTTCTGCAAAGACAGCGCCAGATTTGGCTAGACGTCTATTCACCTTTTGCTGTCAGATAACTTTCCGTATTCTATCAGCGATCATAGCAAACCCGCTAGGGGGGTAGGGTCGTATCGTGTGTACGTTCGAGGGATTGAAGTGCTGCCGACTAAAGATAAGGCGCGGTCATGTTTATTGGGCGGAAGAAGTGTGCAGCGCTCGCTTTAAGAACGCCCCTGAGATGGCAAGTCCGCCCGCTTCTGAGTACGCCTGCTCTAAAGGAAGGGCGTCGGAAAAGCTCGTGTCGCTGGCCTTTGGCCAATGGGCGCAATAAAGCGCGACGACCTCTCCTCTGGCATTCAACACGGGAGCTCCACTTCCGCCCCCTACCATATCGAGATCGGAAAAGACGCGGCTTGTGAGAAAGGCTTTCTCCGATTCTGGAGGTTGTTTTAATCCGGCCAGATGCTCGAGATAGAAATGAGGTGGCAAAGTCACTTTACCTTTAGAGAGTCGAATTCCTTTGCCGTCGGAATCGGGGACTTGAAAGAGCTTGTTGCGCCCCTCGGTCGGCGAAGGATAGCTAAGAGAGTAAACCTCGTCTCCCGTTTGAGCTAAAGAAGTGGCGATTACTAACGGTTTCCCTTTCAAAGGCTCGCTCAACCGAATTTCCATGATGTCGGTGAGATCCTCGGCGGTTTCTGATTCCAAATCTGAGTAAGGTTCTCCCAATGACCTGGCAAAGGAAGGATGTCCGTTGAATCCAATCGTAGCCGAGTGGCCCCTAGTTCTATTATTTCTCGTTTCAAAAACGATGTCGCCGCGACTATCGATGATTACCAGTTTCAAATTTTGATCGTTCAATGCTTCTGAAGCATCTGAATAATTTCGGGCCGCCCAAAAAGCCGGGGGAAAATCGGAGGCGAGGGGTTCGATAAGATGACGGCTGGTGACTAGCGTTTGGTTGTCGCCTAGTAAAACTGCGGTACTAAAGGTGACCGGAAAAAATTCGCCCCCACTTTCGCCGAAGAAATGATCTAGCTCAAATTGTCGCCAAATTCGGTCTATCCCGGAGTAAGTGTTGGGAACACTTTCTCGCAAAGGGATGAGAGCGCTTTTTCTAAACTTGGAAAGAGAGGTGCTGCTATGGAGTACGACGCGGTAGATAGATTCTTTGGCTTGAAGAACCAATTGACGTGACTCAGAAACCGGGAAAAAACCTGGAGCTGCGCTCAGGGTTTTAAAGACTAGAGTTAGGCCCAATAAGGCAACCGCCCGCTTCATTCACTTTCCTCTAATTGTTGATGACGTTGATTCGAGAAGAAGGGCCATTTTACTCATTTAGGTAAAATGATACAACTAGTCATATAAATAGATAAATAATTACAAATACTTAAAATACATCGTCTCGACCTCGAGTCGCGGAAAAATGAAAATCCGAAGGAACATCGCATTACGCCAAAATTGAGACGAGGGCAGCTTACAAAAATTGCCCATTTCAGCAAAACTCAAATTGAGCCGAAACAAGGGTAACCCTTTCACTGGGATCTTAATGCAACGTTTCACTCAAATCGCTAAGACTGTACTTTGGTTACTGCCCCTGCTTTTTCTGGTGACGTGCACCCAAGCACGAAAGCCTGCTGCATTGGCAGAGCTTCCCGACGTCGTCCCTCAGGGAATAGCCATTGCGCCCGGCGACGAACGACCGATCATTAAGACGCAGAGCGGATATGTCCTCTCTTCGATCCCCGGTGTCCCAGTTCCTCCTGCTGCGCCGCTCACGTATACGACATACTACGGTCCTTCGAACTAACTACCGTTCTCCAATATTTTGACGCTTTCCTCTTTAGCTCCGTCAAATTACTGCCGATATCTTGACTGCAACATTCCATTTTTTCTCTGGAACGCTACAGCGCAGTTAACGGCAATTGACGAGAATACGATGCAACGTACATGGGTGAGCTTTTCAAAAGCTCACTACCGAAAGGCCAGCAGGTGGTTTTTAATCATCACGGCAGTGGTGTGCCCGCTATTTGCCTCTTCCTCTTTTGCCGAAGTTCAAACGACGCTTTCAGTTACCTCTCCCAATTTAGCGCCCGGTGCTTCGGGAACGTTTAACGCTTCCACCCTTTCTGGTCCTGCAGGAACGATTACCAATGCGACGTTAGTGAATCCGTACGCTGGCGTTTTTGAGTACATGTTAAGCGGAGGAACGGGAAGATTCGCCGGAGTTTCAGGAACAAGATTCGGTCTTCAGTTTGATTCCTTTCAAATTTTTCAAAGCTTTCTAACGCCGAACTATTTCACGGTAGTGAATTCGAACACTATCTGTCCGGCGACAACGACGTACACGTGGTTAATGAACCGATTCCGAAGCTGGGATGCTCCTCGCGACGGAATGGATATGACGAGAGCCACCAGTATCGCTGGCGGTGTTTTGACCTACAGTACCGTCGCGAACCCTGCCGTCCAGTCTTCGAGTTCTTTTGATTTGGCGGGCCCTACCAACTATGCCACTTCCTACTCTTTTGACGATACCCCTTGGGGAGCCTGCTCTAACGCAAAAATAAAAGCTCAAAACTTGGCGTATCCGCCACTAGACAAGTACGGACAATTTTTATTTGGAACGGGAAACGTAGGAATTTATGTCGGTGGTAGTGGTAACCCGCTCGTAGCCACCTTAGTTCCTCAGGTCGTTCTAGGAAGCATGACTTACCTGGGAAGTACGACGCTTTCTGGATTATTCACGACATTCACCGGTCCTACGACTCAGACCCAGCAAAATATTCTAATGTCTGCAGACGCTGCCG
>JBBQIT010000008.1:0-23440 GCA_038325205.1 Bdellovibrionota bacterium | reverse complement strand
GTGTTTTCCGTTGAGCCAGGACTATATTTCTCTCCCGATTCCAATGTAGTGCCTCCCCGCTACCGGGGCATCGGAGTACGAATTGAAGACGACATTTTGGTGACCGCCAGTGGCAGCAAGGTGCTGACAGCAGGCGTTCCCAAAGACTTAGAAGAGGTAGAAACCCTATGCAGCCAAAATTAACTCTATTTTTCGTAAGCTTTGTCCTACTCCTTGGCGCCTGTTCTCACAAATCGGTCACTTCTAGCTCAGATGCCCAAAAAGAACTCACCGCGAAATACACCAATAAGGTGGGAACCGCGACCAAAGAAGACTTCGTCCAAGAGTTTGGTCCCGCCAGCTGGTGTCGCGACGAAGCCGATCTTAAAACCTGTCGATTCTACAAGAAAATCAAAACCGAGTGGATGGGTGAGCCCCCAACCGATCGCGTTCACCGAGAGACTTTTGACGAAGTTCTCGCTACTTTCGACGTCAACGGAACGTTGAAGTCTTTCAAAGCTACCGCGCAGCGCTAGCAGATTAGACGGATCGCGTTACCCAATTGAGATACTTTAGAATTCATAACTCTTATCAGGAGTTAATGAAATAGGACTTCCTCGTTCGTAATCCGGGCCCACCTCTTCATACTAATGGACAAGGAGGGCCCATGCGCCAACGTCATGTTGTGTCTTTGATAGGTTTTTGCTTATTGCTTTTGCCTTTATCATTGAAGGCGGCTCAAGAAAAAAAGTATTACGTCGAGGTTCCTTTTAAAGGAATTCAAACTTTAAGAGATCTCGAGGCACAAGGTTTTGATATCGGTGGTATCGATCGCGCGAAGCAGACGGTTTCCATCGTCGTTCGTGAAGGCCAAATGCCAAAAACTCATTCAATGAAGGTTGTTTCTCGTCGAGAAGTCGACCGATTGGATGCAGGTTATAAAAAACCGGCCGACATCGAAAAATTCATGGCTGACACGGCCGCTAACTATCCTGAGTTAGCGAATGTCGAAGTGTTCGGTAAATCCACCGAAGGCCGTCCTCTGTATGTGATGCACTTAACGTCGACGATTGCCCCTCCACCCGCCGGTGGAAAACAGGCGATCTTCTTCGATTCCATGCACCACGCTCGTGAAGTAATGACGGCAGAAGTGGGTGTCGACATCATCGACTACTTAACGAAAAACTACGCTACCGATGCCAAAGTCCAAAAGTGGATGAATAGCTACGATATCTGGGTCATTCCCATGTTGAATCCCGATGGAAACAACAAAGTCTGGACCTCGGATAACATGTGGAGAAAAAACACTAACGGAGCTAACGGCACCGACATCAACCGGAACTATCCGTTTGGGTGGAATTCCTGCGGTGGTTCGTCGAGCAGCCCCTTCGCTCAAGACTACCACGGTACGTCGGCTGGTTCGGAAGTCGAAACGAAAGCCATCATGAATCTAGCGACTCGGATTCATCCGAAGATCGCCCTTTCCTATCATTCCTATTCTGAACTCGTCATCTATCCTTACGGATGCAGCGGCGAGCACATTAAAGGAAGCGATGCCGCTATCTATGAAGGAGCGGGCAAGGAATTGGCTTCAAAGCTCCCCAGAGAGAACGGATCGGGCACCTACGATGTCGGCACTCCTTACGAGTTGCTCTACGATGTCGACGGAGGATCGGAAGACTGGTTGTACGACAGCCTCAAAACGATGGCGTTTGTGATTGAAATGAACAGCACCAGCGCTGGCTTTCAACCGTCCTTCGCCAAGTTTCGCGACAAGACGGTCAAGGCACAACGAGCCGGCTGGCAATATCTGCTAGATCGCATGGAAGGCCCTGGCGTTACCGGAAATTAAACTTAGCCTGAATCTTTTATAGCGCCCCTACTCCGATGGAGTGGGGGCGTTTTTTTTTCCACTATCGAAGCATGAGATTGCGGTTGCTTCCGTCTCCACCTTTGGCTACGCCGGGACAAGTCACCCTATCGGGCACCTTTTAGCTTACGAGGCTGTAAGTGGGTAGTTCTCTCGATTGGCCTATTACACAACTAGAGAAAGACCGAAATTAAGCGCACTCCCGACAAGAATGATCGCCCATCCAGGAAGTTTTGTCTTAAATCCAATCACACAGAGAACCGCAAAAAGTCCTATTAAAGCCGGGCGAATGAGTACGCCCTTCCCCAATAAAAGGCTCGCGCCAAAAATACAGCCGATTACCGTCGGAATTGCCCCTTGAGTAAAGAAGCCCAGGTACGGATGCCCTTTCAATCGGTTGAACAAAAAAGGCATCACAAAAAGAATTAAAATAGCACCTGGACTATACATTCCAAGCACACCTGCGACCGCGCCTAGAAAACCTGCCGTTTTGTAGCCGACAAAGACTGAAGTGATCGTGACGGGACCAGGAGTGATCTGACCAAAGGCGATGCCGTCTAAAAATTCGGCTGTCGACATCCAGTGATAAAGATCTACGACCTCGTGCTGAAGCACCGGAATAACGGCAAGTCCGGTTCCAAAAACGGTGAAGCCCGCTTTAAAGTGAATCCAAAAGATGCTGAAGATCGTTCCCAAAGGAACAATGACTAAAGACTTTAGAGTGTGGCTGACCGGACGACGGGTCCGGTAAAAGATCATCAGTGCTCCGCCCGTTAAAATGATCACAGGCTCCCACCGGGGAATCCAAAGCATGAGCGGTGCCGCGACGAGAGCAAAGACCCACGGTTGGAGCTCTTTCACATAGGGCTTAAACATTCTCCAAATACTATCGAGAATAATGACTAGAGCGCCGGCTTCCATGCCTTGAATAATGGGGGTAAAGCGAGGCAGTCCGCTCACACTGGCGTAAGACATGCTCAAAAGAAGGATGAGAGTAAAAGCAGGGAGTAAGAAAGAAAAACCAGCTATTAAGGCGCCGATTCTCCCCCGCACTTCATACCCCATCCACATCGCCATTTGAGAAGCGATGGGGCCGGGCAGTAGTTTGGCGAAGACATATCTTTCGTTAAATTCGTCGAGGGTAAGCCACTTTCGTTTGTGGCTACATTCCTGTTCCATTAAAGAAATAAGCGCGATGGGCCCGCCAAATCCAATGGCGCCCAAACGCAAAAAGAGGAAGAATATCGTCGATAAAGAGACCTCAGGCACTCTGCACCCCAGCCCTAGCCCTAGCCCTAGCCCTAGCCCTAGCCCTAGCCGACGTCTTTACGATTTTTTGGAAGCTTTTGCTTTATCGTCGTCGTCTTTGGCATTGTCAATTTCAGCGAGCCGCTTTTTCAGCTTGTCGAGAAGGCCCGCAAATTTGCCTTCTTTAAGAAACGCCGTAATCTGCTCGTTGATGTTTTCGCTATAACGAATGTCGTCGTAAGCTATGTCGTAGATGACCCATTTCGCGGCCTTCTTTTGCATGAAGTATTCAAGAACCAAAACATCGTCTTTCACGTTGAACTTGGTCTTCACGACCGCGTTCGTTCCTTTGACGTCAATTTTTTGAAACTTGTATGTCGTGCTGTCGGTCCAAAAGGAATCCATTCTCGAATAAGCGGTCTTGGAGATCACTTTCTTAAGCAATGCTCTAAATTGATCGCGGTTCGCGCCCGCTTGCTTGTTCCAGTTGGTGTTACCTAAACAGTCTTTGGCGATCCGATCCCAGTCGAGGCCGGTTTCGATGACTCCACGAGCTTTGTCCGACTCGCCCGCTTTGTTCACATTCTTTGAAGCTTCAAAAAGAGCGATGACTTGCTCTTTCACTTTGAGGGCTTCCCCGGTGTAGACCTTTTCGGCACCAGAGGAGGAAGGTTTCGCTTCAGTTGCCGCCGGAGCTTTTCCCGGTTCATCCGTAGGCGCCTTAGCCGCTTCATCCGCATGCAAAGAAACCGATAAAAACACAAAGCTAATAACAAATAGTCGAATTGATTTCATAGAGGGTCATTATATTTATCAGGGGGCGCCTTGGCTAACCTAAAATCGCAATACTTCGTTCTAAGACTTGCTCGGCCGAAAGCCCCTTTAGGCAGGCCTGATGGCCATAAGGAGCCCTGCAGTAGGATTTTTCACACGGGCTGCACGCGAGAGATTCCCAGCGTAAGCCGTAAACTCGAGGTCCTAAGGGGCTGATATAGGTCGGATCTCCCGGTCCGAAGAGGACCAACGTCGGGGCTTCTGCCAAAGTCCCTGAGAGATGGGCAACGCCTGAGTCGTTGGTGATGACTAAACTCGCGGACTGACAGATTTCAACTAGCCCTGGGAGTGAGGTTTTACCTATCTCATCTTCAATCTTGGGATCTCCCAGCGCTTTTACTACCTCACTCCATGGCTTTTCGGCCGTTGAACCTACAACGACGATTCGGTGTTCCGGATAACGAGCGCGAAGTTTCGGCAGTAACTCCCTATGGTAAGGCCACTGTCTGAGGGCTATCGAAGCTCCAGGCGCAACGACGATTAGCTTTTCTCGTTGTCCGGCCGTTTTTAGCGGAGCCACCATTGGGGTCACTTCATGGCCCGAAGCATATTCAAGTAATTCCAGATACAGACGAGACTTGTGCTTACCCGAGCGATTTTTTGCCCATCGTAAGGAATCGGTCCAAAGAAGATAACTCCCCGAAGCATCAAATCCCACGCGACAAGGTATCCCCGCTAAAAAAAGAGGCAGAGCCGCGCTAAAGGAGCTGGCCAGTGAAAAGGCGAGATCGAAGGGTTCTACCGCTAAACGTTTGGCAAGAGATCTCGCTCCCCTCCACCCGCGACGCTCGGTCTTCGCCAACACAAGTATTTGATCAAAGAGGTCAGAAAAATCGAGCCCCTCCATCGATTCCGGTCGGAGTAACGTAAGGTGTGACTCCGGATAGCGGTCGCGCAAAGCGCGATAGAATGGGAGGGCCAGAATGTGGTCCCCGATCCAGTTAGGACTGCGGACCACGATACGTAATGACATGGGAGCTATTATTTCGCTCTACGCCTTCTGCGGCAAGGGCGAGCACAGAATAGATCCACTAATTTGCGAAGGATCCGTGTGGAAAGCCCCGTCTTCGAGAGACTGCATGGCATATCCGTACTTTTCTGTGAATTCGCGAATAGCGGCGAAGCCTTCGGCAGAGTCGGCTTCAAGCACGAAAAGAGGACGTTGCTCTCGCACCAAACGTTCCGCGTGGGCAAGGGCTGTGAGGGAAGCTCCTTGAAGGTCCAAGCGAACGAGGTGGGGGATCGGAACTTCCCCATCCTGATAAGCTTCATCTAAACTTAGTTGCCGAGCACAGACTGGCGGCTTGAAAGTCGCTTTAGGCGTCGGCAGGCCGACAGAGGCGAACATAAAAAGAATGTTGTTACATCCATTTAACGTCGCGTTGTCGTACGTTCGTAAAAAGTGAGTCCGGTTGGGTTCAAAAGAGACGACAAATCCGTCGACTCCCACAAATCGGGAGAACAAAACCGTCGAAATCCCCTCAGAAGCGGTGCAGTCCCAGATCGTCCACCCAGGCTGACAAATTTCTGCAAGCGCTTTCGAACCCCGAGATGTGTGAACGTGCTTCATTGAACGAATCTCCTCCAAATTATCGGAACGTCGTAACCACATGCCGCGACCTGGACCGGAAAGCACAGGCAACGCGATAGGAGCGTTGCGATCGCCAAAGAAGTGATTGAGAATCCGGTGAATCCGGTATGTGAGCAAAGACACCGGGCGGTGTCCCTCTTGTCGACGTTCACTGAACATAAAACCCCCTGAAACCTTCTTCAGGGTACGTTGGAATTGTGCGTCAAATAGTTATACACTTGTGTTCATTTCTTGACTTATTGCGTTAGAGTAAAATGTTAACTAATTGAAAATACTATGAAAAATGATTTAGCTACCAACCCCGTGGTCTCCCGCGAAGAGCTGGGAGGAGCTACGCTCATCACGCTTTCGCTGGGAGCCTTGCTCGGGGCCGGATTCATCCCGACGTCCTCAGATTTTTGGGACCTCTTAATTAAGCAGATGAGTATCACTTCCCCCGACGTCATTAAGATTGGCCGCGACCTCGCGTTCCCGGTCCTGGCCTTTCTCTTTTATCGAAGCATGGCAAAACGATCGGGGCCTCCCGGTCTAATCGCGCCTCAGTGGGATATTTTAAAGATTTCATTCCTTCCCCTCGCCATCGCCATGGCTTTTGGATTGTTTCGTGGCGGACCTAATGCGATATCGCGGTTAATGCATCCACCGCCTGTAGAAATCTGGCTGTGGTTCTTAGTGTGTGTTCCGCTGGGAGAGGAGCTACTTTTTAGGGGTTGGATCTATGGACTGTTGGAAAGGGTTTATGGCGCTAAGTGGCTAACCTCGACCAACCCTCTCCCCTTGGCTTTGGTCATGAGCTCGATCGCCTTTTCTTTATGGCATTTGCAGAACTGGGCCTTCTTAGGACCCGGGCCTACCCTCTTTCAAGTCAGCTACACCTTTTTTACTGGGTTGTGGTTAGGGGTGTTGCGTTGGAAAACAAAGGGGATGTGGGCGCCGATTTTGGGGCATATCGCAATCAACGCGTTAGCGGGGTAGTGAAAGGGTCTGCTACAATAGAGGCGTGAGACGCGTTTCAAAGACTAAAGGACAAGCCATCATCGAATACATTCTGATGGTAGTGATGCTTGCGGTAACCATGGCTGTGGTCATCAGAAACTCCAACCGCACTATTTATCAATTCTGGACGGGCCTCGTAAGACAAGTCGCCCGAGGATGTGCCGACTGCTCGACTCCAGCCGGTCCAAACTTCTAGCCTCTTCTAATTTTAAATTTCAAATCTCGAATTTGTATCAGGGGTGTATCGGATAAGAGCCGCGCCTGGCGTCGATCCACGCTGAGGCGGTTTTTGGTGAGTTCACTTCTCTATCCCAGATGGCCAGCCAAAGATCTTTGGTTAACAAAGCATCGAACGAAGGCGTGTAGCTCAGCCCTTCTCGGGCCCCCGCGAATTTGAGGAGGTAGGGAATTCTTAAATCTTTTTTTCCATCATAGTCTTTAACGGAGTTCCAGCCATGATCGCTCGTGAAAAGGATCGTAGACTTATCCCAGTCTCCGCTCGCTTCCATCTTTCGTCTAAGAACTCCCAAAGTGACATCGACCAATTTTAGATTATCGAAATAGCCATCGGGCCCTTTGCGATTGTGACTCGTCAACTGCATCGTCGCGCGGTCATAGATCCACGGCGCGTGGGGTGCCGGCCAATGGATGAAACTAAAATCGATATTGGGATTGTCGAGCGAAGCGAGAGCCGCTTTTCGAATGGCTTCATAAGTCTCTATATGAAACATCGCTCGATTGGGTCTTAAGTAACCCAGCTCTTCAATCAAGTTGAGAGCGCTAGTCGAAAAATCTTCGGAGTACGGTCGTTTGAAAAAATTGTAGTGAGGGAAACGGATGCATTCCGCGACATGAACCATGCTGCAGTAGGGAAGATACCAGCCAACGACTTCAGACTGAGCTCCTCTGGCAAGGAGTTCATCAAAAAGATTTTTCTCCGAACCCCAGTTTTCGGCGATCCGATGACCTTCAAAAGTCGCTTTCACGGTATTGTTATCGACATAAAGCGCTTCGGTCACATGCCGACCCGAAAAATAAGAAGGAATCGAAACCGAAGTGTGAGATCCCGGAGGATAAGCATTTTCTGCAGTGAAAGATTCGGCTCTCAACCGATCTAACTCGGGCAATTCAAGCCCCTTCGGGCGATCTAAGAAAGTCATCCGATAGTCGGTCTCGTCAAACAACCACCAAATCAGTTTAGGTCGCGTCTCGGCCTCTTTGGCGTGGGTCGCAACAATTCTAGGGCTTCGCATCGATATGCATTGGTAAGCTCCAAATACCGCATACGAAAAAGTAACCAAGGCGAAAGGGAAAAAGATAAAAACAAAAGCTCGTAAAGCAGCAATCGATCGCTCTCGATGACGCCAAACCGAATAACCCAACGCGAAAACTAGCGCCAAAACGAAAGCAGTACAGACAGACTCTCCGATGCGAGAGGTTAAATATCCTAGATGCATCGAAAGTCTTACTCCATTAACAAAGAAAAGAAGACATAGCGCTAAGAGCGCATGAACCGCAACCCAAGTTTTTTTGCCGAAAGAGCGAGCGACACGAAATGAAAAGAATAGAAGGGTCGCGAAACAGGCGATATCGAAGCTCAGACCGAGATAGGTCGCTAAACTGGCTGAGATCTTCTCGTACGAGAGCTCGCGCTCGGTTACCGTCTTCGACAGAAGAGTGAGATCACTCCACTGTTTGAAAAACATGAGATTGGCCGCTGAAATGGCGACTAATAGATCTTGGCGAATTGATTTTTTAGCACGTGGAGTGGGCTTGGGAGAACTTTTCGGCATTCCATTTCCGGAGAGTATAAAGCGTTCGTTCGGTACCAGCGATTACCTGTTTCTCAAGGATCTCAAAGTGTCGCGCCGCTTTCAACTCGAAAATGCTCTGATCGACTCGTTCTACGTCGGAACCACGAGAGACGATCATATTTTGAACATTCTGATCCGCTGGTCCCACAAGCTCAACTATTACATCGCTTCGCGTTAGCGTGGCGAAGAGATGGAGAATTTCATCGAGAGGAATTCTTTCGTCATAAAGCATGTGATGCAAAACGGCGAGCGCCATAACGGTGTCGAATTTTCCACGAGCTCGGTCAAGAAACGATGCCGATTCCCGATTTTTCCAACCTACCGCAGGCGTGGGTCTTGCTAAGTTAACGACAAGAGGCAAAATCGAAAGTTTCCGATTGTGAGCGCGTTTCCAAAGTCTTCCCACCACTTCAGCGTCGAGATCGATCGCGACCACTTCAGCACCGCCCTCGGCTGCAAGTTCGCTAAAGTGGCCGGTGTTGCAGCCAATATCTAACACCGTACGTGGAAGATGCTTTTTCAAATAGGAGGCAACTCCGTCATTTTTCGCTTCAAATTCCTCTTTGTTGTAGGGAAGCGAATCGCTCATGTACTTCGTCCAATTCGATGAACGGTTCATGGATTTAAGACAAATCTTTTTCAGCAAAGTCCGCAAATAGCCGATCAAAGCGCCCATGATGAAACGGGCCTTTTCCGGTTGATGAACCAGCTGTTTTTCCCGAGGCACTATCTGAAGTTTCTTCCCCGGCCGACCGAGCCACATCGGGATCGACACGATACTAAAGAACGGTTGACGAAATCTTTGGAAGAAACTGACCAGTGGATAAATCTCGTGGGGTCGCAACCCATCTCGGTGGGCAAGAAAAACATCAGCCAAAGGAATTCTAAAATAACGGTTTACCAAAAGAGGGGAAAGAAAAGTACGAACAAACTGTGCATACGGAAGCCAAGTCGCGTCTCTAAGATTACGTTGCTCTATCGAGAGGAGATCTACAAAAACGGGCTCCGGGCCGCGAAACAATACGTTGAAAGGAGTGGCATCCTTCAGTCCTAAGCCCTCAGGTAAAATTCTTTCTGCGATGTCCAGGGTTAACGAGGCCGCGGCAGCCAGCATCTCAGGCGCCCACTCGTGAGGAAAAGAAGGAAAGGGAAGCACTTCGTGCTCGACGTAAAGCGCTTCCTCGCCGCCGAACTCGTCGGCTTTTAAGGATGCTTTTACCGAGGTAAGATCCTCTCCTTCCAAAAGAGTCGTCTTCGCTAAAGAATGATTACGAATAAAAAAGTTACAACCCGGGGATTCTAACACTCGACGGAGGTTGGCAATTCCAGAGGGTTTTACCACTCGAATGAGTCTGGCATCCTTGAGAAATAAAGCGCCAGCTGGGTCGCGCAATGAGATTCGAACTGTTGAATTATTAAGCGATCTTTCCTGGTCCATAGAAGTGGTCGCGAATCTTTTTGTTTTTGTCTAAGGTTCTGTTGGTGTTGTCGTAGCAGCGGCAGTATTTTTAGTTTTGTTAAAAAATCCGGGGATCTTTTTTATAAAAAAAGTGGCACCAAAAAAAGCGGAGAGAAGTGCTTGCCAAAGAAGATGTCCGGTTCCTGGATCGATATATCCGAAAGAAGCTTTCGGTAAAAAGACCATCACCGAGAGAATTAGATAGAGCACTTGAGACTCCTAACTGTTGGGGCCTACAAGACTATTCGGACTAATTGTGAGGGAACCTAAGCTGTTTCCGACGTAGGAATCCTACAATCGAGAGAGCAAACGCACTGCTTCATAGAGGCGCTGCGGCAACTCTTCAAAACGTTCGACTTCAAGACAGATCCCGTGCCCTTTTTGTGCGATCTCTTGCGAAGCTTCTAAATGACTCCCTGGCCCATGAAGGTGAAGGACTACCAAAAAATCGTACTTTGACGCGGCTTCTAAGGGATCGCCGCCTTCTGTAGATCTTCCATCAGTGGCGATGAGTCCCACCTTTCGGCCTCGTGCGCCACGAGTTTTGAATTGTTTCAACCCTTCGTCGAGCCCCGCGTAGATGTTGGTAAACCCTTTGGGCTGCACTTTAAGAAAACGTAAGATCGTATCCTCACGAGATTCCTCGACCCTTAGTCGCTTAATCGTTTTGGAAGTAGAAGAAAAAACAACTAACGAAGTGTCTTTGGGGGGAACCTCGAGCAGTAGAACCGCTACAGCGATGCTAGCCAATAGATGCTTGTCTCCAGACATCGATGCGCTCGCGTCGAGCAAGGTAACGCACGAGAAAGGTTTTTCTACGCTTTCGGAGATGAGTAACTCTTCTTCCACGGAAAGCGAAGGGTTGTCCTCAAGCGTCTCTTCCAGTGCCAACTCACCAAACGGATTTTCTTGAAAGCTCTTTAATTGAGCGAGCATGGGGCGCGAAGGATGGGCGACGACCCTTCGAGCTTGGTCCATAATAAGATTAACCAGTTCGCGATCTAATGTGGGGTCGTTGTTGTTGCGTAGTCTTTGAAAATAGACAGTGCGAACAAAGTCCGCTTTACCATCGAAAGCTTGGGCCCCTGCCCCTTCCCACTCTTTTTCAGCGGCAAGTTCAGGAGGAAAAAAAAGGAGGGGGAGCTGGGAAAGTTGGGTAGGAACCGGACCTAGCGGCTTAGTTCCTTTTTTTTTTCGCCGGCCAGAGGAAGTTCGTCTGAGCCAATCATTTTAAGTAATACATCCCTGGGATCTTCGTCGGAAGAGATCATTTCGATCCGACTGCAAAGCGCCATCAAGCATCCCGTCTCGAAATCGATGCCCCCCGAGGCAAGCTCGCAGATCGCGATGGCCGCCCTAAGACTGGCACCGCGTTTAATAGCGGGATGGTTTCGCGTGGCACGGACAAGATCTACGGCTCTTTCCACCCAAGCGCCCTTCAATTGAGTTCCCACTTCGTGACGAACGATCTGTAACTCTTCCTCTCTAGATTGGTATTCCAAAGCTACCATCTCGAATCGATCTAGAACCGCTTCCGAGAGAGCATGCGTTGCCGTGAATTCCCTAGGGTTCTGAGTCGCTATCACCAAAAAGCCAGGCTTGGCCGCAATCTCACCAAGCTTTGGCAATACAATGCGCCGCTCGTCCATGGCAGGAAGCAAAATATTTTGCACAGCTTCGGGCATTCGATTGAGCTCGTTAATAAAAAGAGGTATCCCCTTTTTCATCGCAGTGACCAAAGGCCCGTCGACAAAGCAGCTCGCCAGATAACCCTTTTTCAAAACCATTGGCGGATCAAACCAGCCAGTCAGCTTTTGTTCCGTGTAGCGAGTGTCCCCATCAATCCTCTCGAAACTTTTTTTGATACCTTTTAAGATCTGTTTCACTAAGAAAGTCTTGCCGACCCCAACTGGCCCCTCGATAAGCACATTTCGTCCCAACTGAATGGCACGCTGCAATTGGTCGGTCTCTCGTTTCCTTCCGACAATCTTAGGCTCAGTAATCGACTTTTTTGTGCTCACGATTTTCCCTTGGGTGGCTTCGGCTTCAGCTTCCCGTCATTGTCACCTGTGAGCTCTAGTTTCGCCAACATTTTCTCTAAAATGAAATTAGCCACGTCACTGGGCCTGGCCCCAATAGTGAAACCTGCGTCAAAGCCAAGCTCCAGAGCTAGTTTGTGGGTCACTCGCGGGCCCCCCGCGACTAAAATAAATCTATCTTCGAGCCCACGTTTTTTAAGCTTATTGATCAAATCGCGCATATCTGAGATGTGAATATCTTTTTGGCTGACCACTTTAGAAAGCAAAATGGCGTCAGATTTTTCTTTCAGCGCGCGATCGATAAGATCATCCGTGGGGACTTGGCTGCCCATATTGACGACACGAAAGCCGCGATAGCGCTCAAGTCCAATATCGCCGTCAAAACCTTTCATATTTAGGATCGCATCAAGCCCTACCGTATGCGCGTCGTAGCCAGTACAAGCACCGACTAAGCGGATGGGCCGCTTAATTTTTACGGCGATGATCTGGTCTATCTCTTTGTAAGTCCGCTTTTCCGTCGAAAGTTCCGGAACGTGGACCTTGGTGTAATCAATGCTTTTGTCGCATCGGGCGAATACTACAAAGAAAGCGTAGTTCTCTCCGATAGCGGACATATGGGCTATTTTAATATCGGTAAATCCCCATTCTCTAACAACGAGAGTAGCCGCTTCACGCGCTTTGGGTGAGGGCTCGACAGGCAGAGTAAAGCTCATTTGAACCGCACCATCGCCGGTCGTGTCCCCGTAAGGCTTCAAGGATTTTAGATCCAATTCCGTTTTCAAATCTTACTCCCCATCAGATCAAAGAAAGGGTTGGTATAGCCTTTTCGTTCCACGGGAAAGACTCCTGTAGCTCCTTTTCCCCCTTCGATCGTCCTCCTGACATCCGCGAAGTACCCTTTTTCGATGGCTTTCAAAAGTCCCATGCGATCAATCTTTTCAAGGAGCTTCAGAGCATCGTCCAAAACCTTCTGGGCAAACTTCGCAATCACTCCATCGGAACGGTAGCCAAACTCTTCCGAAATCCCTAGCGACCCATTCACAATGTAGTTCGCATTTCGAATGCTCAAAGATCGATCTTGGAGCCACGGCGTGTGCACCGCTTCGGTTGGCATTCCCAGAAGAATGACTCCTTGTTGGGTCAAAGAGCCAATAAGATTAAAGACCGTATCGATAGCGTGGCTGGTAAAGATATCCCCCGTCTTGTACTTCGTGTTGCACATGTATTTCAAAGGACACTTTGGGAAAATCTGACGAGTCATCTGCGCGCGAGCTATCTCATACAAGATGACTTTCTCGTAGGAAGGATCCATCTCCATCGCATGGCCGATAGACATCTGATTGTGGGTCATTCCTGCATTGAGGGCAGCAACCTCGTTAATAAACTGGGAGGCCAAAACCTGATCACCGCTCTCTTTAGCGTCGGTGGTCTTCATGTAGTTGTCTTCGCCAGTCATGATCCAAATATCGCTGACTCCACAGATCAGACGCGAGAAATGCTGGTCTATCAGAGTGCGGCGCGGATTGATGTCGCGGAACAATATCCCGTACATCGCATCGTTCAATAAAAAGTCCAGCCCTTCGATGGCGGCCAATGCCGCAATCTCCGACATGCACAATCCAGAACAATAGTTGGTAAGGCGAATATAGCGATTCTCTTCGGCACCTATCTCATCGAGCGCCTGACGCATCAAACGAAAGTTAGCTTGAGTCGCGTAAGTTCCGCCGAATCCTTCCGTGGTGGTTCCTTGAGGAACATAGTCCAAAAGACTTTGGGCAGTACTTCGAATGACCGCAATCGCATCGGCCCCATCGCGGACAGCTGCCCGAGCCTGGGTGACATCCTCAAAAATGTTCCCGGTCGCTACGATCACGTACTTTAGGGGACGCTTTTCGGTGATGGGGTCTTTCAACTTTCGCCGGAGTTGAGCCCTGGTCTTTCGGTACTGCAGCAAGCGCTTAAATGAATCTTTCGCAAGATTACCCGCGAATTTGACCACTTTGGCACTTTCCAAGGGCTCGATTTTGGCTATCTCCAACCCCTCTTTAATTACCCGCTGTTCTAGCTCCCCTACGGAAAGTCCCGTCGACAATAGCGCGTTGGCCACCCAGTAAAGTGCCCCTTCATTTAGCCGATTGGCCGCTTTTAGCTGATCGACAAGAAAATTGGAGGTCGGGAAAAGTAGCCCCTCCCACTGCAAAGCATCGTTAAACCCCAAAAGGCGCAATACCGCTCTTTCGGTTCCCACGGTGGAATTGGTATGAACCAGTTCGGCGACGACGTCGCCGATAGAACTCGCGATCTCGCGACAACGGGCAATTTTTCGGGCGTTTAAGGGTAAAGTCGCGGAATAGGCCATAGGGGCTAATTTTGCTACAGCAAGGATAGGTAATTCAAGTAAATGCTGCGGTGCCAGAAAATGCCAATGGCAGGATGCTACTGTAGGTGTTTACGGACGTATTTATTGATGGCTTTTTGATGATCAGGGGCCGGAGTGTGAAACTGGACGCCCATCCCATGGCGAAGGGGGTTTTTGGAGACCCAACGGACTTCGCCGACCGCTCGAATGACCGGAACACCCAATGGAAAAGGACAGGGAATAGCGATTTCAAGCATCGAGTTCATGTCTAAAAGATGGGGGGTTTCGATAAAGCAGCCGCCTTCGGAGATATTGCGAAGCACGGGATAGTACCAATTCTTATCCTGGCTCATCATGAACGGAAGATGGGTTTCATACCGACGTTTCGTCCGCCACCAACGCATTTTTGGATCGAAATACAGGTGGCGAATTCGGGGGTTGATGAAATAGACGAGACTGATCGAATAAATGAATATATGGACTAGCAACGGCCAGAGGCTCGCGCCTCTTCCGTCGTAATAGGCGTACAAATCCCGAAAACCCCACAAGGCCACGACGGCAACCAACGTATACCAGCCCATTCGACTGACGCGAATCAGACCGTAGAGAAGGGCTAAGGGAGCCAAAACATTTAAGAAGAGATCAGGCGCGGTAAAAACACCGTGATGCGAAAACAGACGAGTGCAAAACTCCGCAGGGAAGTAGAGGAAAAGTAACGCACAAATGAATAGGCTTAGTGGCCTTTGGCGCATGGCTTAGATAGAAAAGTTGATATCAAACGTTCGGATCTATTGTATCAGGCCGCTTCGACCTTGTCTTTTTCAGCGGCACTCGTAGAAGCTGGGGTCGGATTGAACCGGTACCCTTCTCCGTAGATAGATTCGATATGATCTTTATAGGCTCCGAGTTTCTTGCGAATACTTCGGATGTGAGAGTCGACCACACGATCCGTGACGAAGGTATCCACGCCCCAAACGTTATTTAGAATACGTTCGCGCGAGAGCACACGATCAGGATTGCGGACGAAGTAGGAGAGAAGCTTAAATTCAAGAGCCGAGAATGGGATCTCTTTTTCTTCGATGAAAACTCGGTGACCCAAGAAATCAATGCGAAGGCCTTGAACTTCATATACGGAAACGCCTTCTCGACGAGCATTATTCTGCCGAATGCGTACTCGGATTCGGGCTTTCAGTTCTTCTGCTTCGAAAGGCTTTTCGATGTAATCATCCGCTCCGAGATCAAATCCCATCACCTTGCTATGCGAATCGTTTCGCGAGGAGAGGAAAATGATTGGAGTATTTGCGGTTTCTTTTTGGCCTTTCAGCAGATGGCAAACCTCAAAACCGTCTACTTCGCCTAGAGTGATATCTAAGAGAATTAGATCTGGTTTTTGTTCGCGGGCTAAATCTACGCCCTGCTTTCCTCCATCGGCACAGATTACTTTGAACTCTGTTCCGAGGGCGGATTGCACCAAGTACTGATAGTCTTTGTTATCTTCAATTACGAGTATTTTTTCCATAAATAGCTTCACCTAACCTATCGGCGGTTCAGGATAGGGCTTGAGAAGAATCAACACAATTTAAATGACTTTCTGCGACAAAATAAAATCCGGGCTCATGCGTTCTTCAAAAACAGCCGTAAAGCATATGAGATATTGAACTATGAGCAAAAATACTCTTTTAGAAGATCCGATAGTTAGCAAGCTTCTCCGCTCCTACTCTCAGGGGGAATACCTATTCCGCCAGGGAGATTCAGGGGACACGATGTTCGTGATTTTAGAGGGAGCCGTCCTTCTATTTCACACGCAACACAACGCCGAACGACTCGTTGGTATTGTGGGTGGCGGAGAGATGCTGTGCGAGAAAGCAATTTTGATCGACGGTCCCTATCGTCGTTCCTTCACCGCCCAAGCAAAAACCTCGACTATCGCGATTGAGTTCGACACCAAAAATTTTAAGAACATCCAAACGAAGATCCCAGACTTCACGATCAAGATGGTGAAGATGCTTTCTAATCGCTTGGACCAAGCGAACCAAATGGTATTTATTCTCCAGTCGACGGACCCCGTCGACCGAGTGATTAAATATCTGCTTCACTTTTCGAGTCATCATTCGAAAAAGGTTCCCGAAGGTACTGAGCTAAGCCTAACAGCGGTCGAAATTCAGCACGCCGTTAACTTGGACCGAGAGCGCGTAGAAATTATTTTAGGTGAGTTAGTCAGCCAAAAGGTACTCTTCGAAAAACGAGGAGGCTACGTCATCATTGACGAAAACGCCCTACTCGACCAAGGAACCAACCTTCGAGAACGCACCGTCGCTTAAGCGCGTTTTAATCTGGAGAAGTGAATGTTTGCCATCAACAAACTCAATGAAGAGCAGATTAAGAAGTGCGCCCGAATTTTTTCTCGCGAAGAATATCTTTTTCACCAAGGTGACCTAGGTAATACGATGTTTATCATCGTAGGCGGACAGGTCGAGCTTATCGAAGAACGTGAGGGAAAATCCACCGCGGTAGGCCTTTTTTCTCCCGGTGAGATTTTAGGTGAAAAGGCTTTCCTCACGGACACTCCCTACCGCCGTACGTATTCGGCCAAAGCCAAGATTGATACCTCGGTGCTGGAATTTGACCGCAAAAACTTAAAACTGGTCGAATCTTTGATTCCTGACTTCGCCACTCGAATTCTTCAGGTGGCCGCTCAAAGGCTCGATAGGGCCAACCGCATTATCAGTATTTTGCGCCCTTTCGATGCCGCCGAAAGGTTCGTCCTTTCCGTTCTATTTCTCAGAGACGATTCCGGCGCCCAAGGGGCCGAAGGCGTTGAATTCACCATGACCGCCGAGGAACTTTACCAGGTCGGCAACCTAGACGCCGAGACCGCTGAGTTCTGCATCTCAGCCGTGCTTAAAATGAATATCCTCAAAAAGACGAAGAAAGGCTTCGTCGTCGCCGACGAGAACGCGCTTCGCCAGTACAGCGCCGAGCTCAAAGACCGCATCGCAGCGTAACCTCTCGTTACACAAAATCTCGTTTTTCCCCCTCCCATAGAAATAACACTTGTGCTGCTGAATTTTCTGTCATTAAAATTGTACCGGGGGCTTGGTTTGCCTTTTTCTTGGAGGCAGACCGAGTTGGTTATTGGGAGGGGAAAACTTGTGAACTATAAACGCTCTCGTCGTTCGAGATCTGTCGCGACGTTACCAGGCTCACTGCCTTCAAATGTAGTCAGTTTTAGTGCGTCGCGTAAAAAAGTCACCGCCCCAAAAGCCCATACCATCTTCTACATCAATGAATCTCTGGATTGCGCTCCCCTTCTGGAGTCATTGGGAGATATCTACCTCGTTGATATCCATAATCCTGAGACCTTGACCCGAAAGCTTTTGATTCGCATTCCTGACGTCATCCTGGTGGAGTCCGGCATCGAATGGAGCGACGCTCTTACTACCGTCCGCCAAATGACCGATTTAATGGCAGCACCTGTGGTCCTACTGGTTGGGGAAAATAGCATCAAGGAAGATCCTGACCTGATTCGGAAAGCCTACGCCGCAGGCGTCAGCGATACACTTTTCATGCCGTTGGATCAGGAAGAAGTTTTTCAGACGCTTAACGTCCTACTTCATTTCCAAGCACAAGCTTCGCTGAGATAGTAACTTTCGCAATCTCCAGACCGCGCGGTTTCCTAGGAAACACAATCCGACTTGTCCGGCGTAGCTGAAGGCGGAGACGGAGCCGCACGTGGCGATGGGTAACTGCCAACCAAATTAAGATTTCCAGTCGCCCCGTGCTCAAACCAAACGGTGGTTGGCTTCGCCCTCCTTCCGAATTATTAAGCCCGTTTGGTCTGTTTTATTTTCCTTTTTACTTGACGCGTTACTTTCTCGAAATCGAATAACCGAAGTCTTTCCGTCGGAGGGGATTTTTTATTGGGTCATTTCGCGAAAAACGATCCGTGGTTGCCTTCGTGGAGCGGAAACGCTCTGACTCCGGAAAGTACTAATTGAAATGTCTTGTAGACCGATAAAACGCAAAAAAATGACGCCCAAAATGCCATGTTATGAATTCCTTATGAATGAATCAAAACAATTAGATGAACGGGCGACAGGATTGGCGAAGCAATATTTGCGCACGGAGGCAGAGCTTTTGGAAGTTCTGATCGAGATGCGAAAGAAGCGGGTTTTTGCAGAACTAAACTACGGAGATATTTTCGATTATTGTGAACAAAGACTCAAATTTAGTCGATCTCAAAGTTATTACTTCCAGAAGGTAGCGGAGAAGTCGGATAAAGTTCCTGAGATTAACGATGCGATTCAGCAAGGAGAGCTCACGCTGTCGCAGGCCCGAAGAATTGTGACGGTAATTACTCCGGAAAATAAGAACGAATGGATCGAGAAAGCGAAGACTCTAAAGCAAATCGATTTGGAACGTGAGGTTAACTTAGTTAATCCCAACGCCTATGCGAAAGCTTCAGAACTGAAGGTTAAGGTTACCAAGGAAACGGAAAGCGACATCAAAGTAATAAGAGAGATACTTGCCCAGAAGTTTAAAAGGCACCCCAGCCTTGATGAGGTCGTCGCTTATATGGCTAAGCTGTGCCGGGAGAAATTAGATCCCGAGAAAAAGGCAGAAAGGGCCAGGAAATTCAGTTTCCTAGGAAACGTGAAACCTGGCAGGCATGTCATACCTCAGTCGGTGAAGCATCAGGTTGTAAAACGGATTGGGTGGCGATGTTCTTTCCGAAGTGAGGATGGAAGGCGATGTGAACAAAAGCGATGGCTAGATTTTCACCATATAATAAAAGTAGGTAACGGCGGATTGAACACACCGGAAAACCTCACTATCCTCTGCAGCAGCCATCATTCGTATCTTCATTCCGAGGAAAAGAGCCTGCGGCTTGCCCGACGTAACCAAGGGCAACCGTCTAGAGTCCCGCAGGCCGAGCACGGGGGGACTCTCAGTTTCAGAGTGGTGTGAATGATGGGCATCAACCTGTGCGGCTCCCACCCCCCGACCGTACAGATTAGTGGTCGACGAGGATACACGCCGCCGACTGAGTATCTTTTCCCTTAACCGGCAATAACTCCGGCACCTTCACCGAGCACTCGGGAATAGCCACCGAACATCTCGGATGAAACGGGCATCCGCTGGGAGGATTAGAAGGCTGTGGCGGTTCGCCGGGTAATAAGATTCGCTTATGTCCCGACGATGGATCAGGGACGGGAACGGCGGACAGTAAAGCTTTGGTATAAGGGTGCTTAGGATCCGAATAGATCTCGTCTCCCCTGCCCACTTCAACAATCTTTCCCAAGTACATGACGGCGACGCGATGGCTGATGTGCTCTACGACGCGCAAATCGTGAGAAATGAATAGATAAGTTAGATGAAACTTGTCTTGTAAATCCATGAGCAGATTGATGATCTGGGCTTGAATCGAAACGTCCAAAGCGCTGACGGGCTCGTCGCAAACAATAAACTCCGGCTCCACTGCCAAAGCTCTCGCAATACCGACGCGCTGCCGTTGTCCGCCGCTAAATTCATGCGGGTAACGGGTCCCGGCATCTTTGGGAAGTCCTACAATGCTCAAGAGCTCTTCAACTCTTGCTTGTCTCGCCTTCCGATTTTCAAAAAGCTTATGGATGATGAGCGGCTCTTCTAAGATCGAGCCAATCGTCATACGCGGGTTCAAAGAGGAATACGGATCTTGAAAGATGATCTGCATCTTTCGCCGGTAAGGCTTCATTTCTGAAGGACTTAAAGAAGCGAGCTCGTTTCCCCCAAAGCGGATCTCGCCTGAGGTAGGCTCAATCAATTTGAGAAGCGAGCGTCCGAGCGTTGATTTCCCACAGCCCGACTCTCCCACCAAACCCAAGGTCTCACCGGCTTCGATCGAAAAACTAACTCCCTGCACCGCATGAATCGAACGTGATTCGGAAAACCACCCTGTTTTCAGGGGAAAGGTTTTGACTAAATTTTTGATTTCGACCAATGCCATCTAAACCTCAAAACAGCTCGCCAAATGATGCGGCTCTTTTTGCTCCAACGAAGGCTCGGCTTCCCGGCAAGGCGGTTTAACCAAGCTACAGCGATCTTGAAAACGACAGCCCTTAGGGAGACTAGCGAAATTGGGTACCGAACCAGGAATTCCCGTCAATCGTTCCGCCCGCCGACCTCGTCCCCCTGCCACCCGAGGCTTGGGAAGCGACGCCATCAATCCTCGGGTGTATGGATGCATGGGATTACGAAATAAACTTTTTACATCCGAAAATTCTGCGACCTTACCCGCATACATCACTAGGACGTCGTCCGCCGAACCAGCCACCACTCCTAAATCATGGGTAATCAACATGACGGCCATTCCCAAATCTTTTTGCAGCTCTTTCACCAACTCTAGAATTTGCGCTTGAATCGTTACGTCGAGCGCCGTCGTCGGCTCATCCGCTACCAAGAGTTTGGGCTCGCAAGAAAGGGCCATCGCGATCATCACTCGTTGGCGCATTCCCCCACTCATTTCATGGGGATAGCTGTGAAACCTACGTTCTGGTTCAGGGATTCCCACTTTGGTTAAAAGCGCTATCGCCCGCTCTTTCGCCTGCTCTCCAGAAAACTCAGGACGATGCACCCGCACCGCTTCTGCGTTCTGGAAGCCTGCGGTGTAGACCGGATTGAGGGAGGTCATCGGCTCTTGAAAAATCATTCCAATGCGATTTCCTCGAACCTCCCTCATTTTCTCATCGGAGAGTTGCAAAAGATCGACGCCTTCAAAGAGGATCTGACCTTCGGGAATCCTAGCTTTCGCTTTGGGTAAGAGTCGCATGATGCTAAGAGCAGTGACGCTCTTACCGCACCCAGATTCGCCGACGATGCCTAGAGTCTTTCCGCTGTCGACTTGGAAGGAAACTTTGTCCACCACGCGAACGATGCCGTTTTCGGTGACAAACTCGATACTTAGATTTTTTACTTCAAGTAACATCAGTGTTGGATGCTTTTGCGCCTTTAGGTCTAGTGAAGTGCGATTTTCTCAGTTCCTTCAGGAACCTTCACCCGGAATATCTCACCGTTAGCTGCCTTTTCCAACGGTCTTATCTCTTTCCAAGTAAGCTCAATGAGAGACTTCGGTTCGTCTTGAGACACGTTGATGACTTGGGCAAGCCCCATAGAATGAACGTTGGCTTGGCGACTTGCCTCGCCGCAGCAGGGTTTGAAGTCAGAGTAGTTCACCACAACTTTTTGATGCGACGTGGCCCAGGAAATTTTTCGAAGCGAAGCCATCTCGCCATCTACTTCGATAGTGTACCGATAACGCTTTCCCGCAACATATCCCCGATAGACCCCATTGTCAGAGTCCCACTTCCAATCCTCTACGCCGGTACCAGGAAGTACCCCGGGCAAAATTCCCACAAAGATCTGTTGAAGATCCCGAAACGAAAAGTCAGCGCCCAAAAGCTTTTCCAGGTAAGCGTTTCCCGCCCTGTCGTCTAAATAAGCCAGCTGCTCGGTAGGATAGAGCGCCATGAACTGTTGGCCGTTGAGAACGACTAAATAGCGAAGTTTTCCCAGAGGGTCGCGAAGCTCAAGCCTAGTGTCGTTAGGGAGTTGGCTGATTACCCAGCCCTGGCCGGTGCCGCTCTCCTTCTTGCCTTCATAGTGGAGCAACATCTTCCCCGCCAAACCTCTGGCTAAAGCGAGTCGACTGGACTGATCTTTCCAAAAAGAGCCTTGGACCAACCCGGTAGCAGGTCTGCCGGGGGTGTGGGCACAGCCCATTAGATTGAGAACTAATAAAGCAGACAGAGAGTAAGAAAGGACCTTCATCGATATCCTATTCGTTGCAAAAAATTCTCGATCTTCTGATTCACCATATCGGGGAGATCACTGTGCGCATTGTGACTTCCCATAGGAATCTTTTCTAAAACACCTTGAGGAAGAAGCCTCGCCATCTCTTCTTGCAAATGCATCGGAGTAATAAAGTCAGCGGCTCCCGCGATAACCAATGTAGGAAACTTCAGCTTCTTCAGTAAAGGACGCCCCTCAAACTGAGTATAATCGCGGAGCAGCGAAAAGAAAGTGATTGGAGCCGTTTGGTTGACCCCTTCCATGTAGCCCATCACATCGTGCTCTTCCGCCAAGTACGGATTAAACCCTAAGCGCGAAGTTAAATAGAAGCTCAATCGATTGAACTCGGTCAATCGGCGCCAAATTTGAGAGACCGGTCCTGGCGCCAGTTCAAAGACTTTCGAAGACATTTGGTAAAACTTGTCGAGTTTGTCGGTGTAAAACATTCCCTGAAAAGGATTGCTGACGCTGCCGCAAATAAGGACCAAAGCCGATATCAACTCGGGCGCTAGCCCCCCCGCCAGAACGCTCACCGGAACGCCCATACTGTGGCCCATTACGACGACGTCCTTCAACTGAAGGTGATTAATCAATCCCACCACATCCTTCGCGCAACACTCTAACCGAAGATTGTGATCATTTACTGGGAGTGCCGACCGGTGATGGCCCCGATAGTCGAAAGTGATTAGCTGATAGCCTTCGCTAAAGTAAGCGAGCTGGTGTCTCCAATGCTCTTTGCGGCAAACCAAGCCATAACAAAAAATGAGCGGTTTCCCCTCACCCGAAACCTCGTAATAAATCGATGTCCCGTCAAAACTATTGAAAAAGCCTTTTTCGTGAACAGGAGGCAACTCGACTGAGTTACTTTCGTTGATTTCGGAGGATTCGTCGGAGTGGTCCGTCATTCGGGGGCGATTCTATTTCCCACCCCGCGGTTAGGCAAGGCCTGCTAACGATACCAACTTTCGACGAATTTCGCCCATGGAGTCAGGCTTTGGGTTCCTTGGCCTTGGTAGAACTGTGACTTACTAAACTTGGGGAACATCTCTCGATACTCTGACTGGGAATTGGGAAGCCAGATGGCGACCCCTTTGGAGGTCTTAAGAAGCCCTTTGAGGTACTTCTCTCCTACAAAGCTTTGCAGGACCGACCGGTTCAAAGCATCGTAACACTCGTTTGTCCGAAGTTTCACGGCCGACCACAGCTCCCTGTCTTTGCCCTTAGCTTCTTTCTCTGCTTCTTGGCTTTTGTCGTGAGCGAAGCTCTCCACCCCTTGCAAAAAGTTATAGAGGTCGTTGGAGACCCCACCGAGTCTCTCCGTCTTAGCCACCATCGCCTTCCATTCGCCCAAGCGACTGCCTGCCGGCGCACTCTTATTGTTAAGCCACTGAAGAAGCAAACTTCCTAAATCATCTAGCGCGCGC
>JBBQIT010000007.1:0-23879 GCA_038325205.1 Bdellovibrionota bacterium | reverse complement strand
ATTTTAACGGCGGCAGAAGCTTCGCGGTTTCCCGAATTTAAAACTCTCTTTAGCTCAGAAGTCCTGGGTGCCGGCATTAAAGTTAGCGTCCGATCGCTCTGCCTTCTTTTTACGGACCTCAAAGGCTCAACTCAGATGTATGAAGACATCGGCGATGCTTCAGCTTTTGGAGTGGTTCGTCGTCATTTCGATTTTCTCGAAGGCCACATCAAAGTGCACGAAGGAAGTGTAGTAAAGACGATTGGCGATGCTGTAATGGCCGCTTTCCCTTCTCCTGAACAGGCGCTAAAGGCCGCCATGGGAATGCAGGCCGAGGTCAGCGAATTTTCCAGATGGAATAAGTTTAAAGACGAGATCGTGCTCAAGATCGGCATTCACGCTGGCCCTGCGATCACCATGACCGCCAACAATCAGCTCGATTACTTCGGGAAGACGGTAAACGTAGCCGCGCGCATTCAAAACGAAAGTCGCGGTGGAGATATCGTATTTTCCCGAGAATTGTTGCTAGATCCTAGCTTCGAAGCCATTGCCAAAAGTGGTGAGATTGAAGAGAAGAATGTTTCCTTGAAGGGCGTACCGGAAACGGTCGCCCTTTGCTTCTGGACTCCCGTCCGAGCTCGCGCTAAACGAGCGGCGTAAAACCAACTCGAATCATTTTATTTGCTCAGACCGCTTAGAGAAAGCGCGAAAGGAAAACCCATGCCCGCTGTTTTGGGGTCGGTGAGGCGTTGAAGTTGATCGAAGTATCTGGCCTGAGCGGGCTCCCGCTTAGTCGCTTCCCGAAGAAATTGCGCCGCTAGATGGTACTGCCCGTCATCCGCCGCTCGCTTTGCTAAATAGTAGAAGCCCAATCCGGGACTTTCGGAGAGCGACGAAATACGTTGGGCAGCCTCTTTGGCGTCGAACATAGTTTTTGCCCCGTACACCGAAACAATCGCTTCCATTTCTCGTAGCTCATTTGAGTTCTGAGGTAGATTGGCTCTGACCTCTTCCATCAGTTCCTGTAGTGTCGCCCAACGCGAATCTCCGGGCGGGAAATGGGTAGCATAGGCCTCTGCGACTGATGTCGAGAGTACCATCTTTGAAGCGCCTTCGGATTCAGGGCTTAGTTCCAACATCCGCTTTGCCACTAAGGTGGCATTAGCGGGACTAATATAGAATTCAGCGAAAAGCCTATCGTTCAAAACATCCATGTCGGAGATTTCACTTAAAGGGACATCGCGAGTGGCCCAATAGTTGGATTGAATCCGATAGGCGAACAGGGCAGACAAGCAACTCTTGGACAAAAGATCATTGTGCGAATTTGAATAGTAGTCTTTGCAGAAATTTTTGTAGGCTCCGTGGAAATTGGAAAGTGTCGCGGGAACGTGCTCGCAGTTTCCATTGTCAGGCACTGAGAGGTCAGAGGATTTCCACTCTTTGATATTCTTCCAAAAGCTAAGGCAAGACTGGATTTCTAAATCGTCAGTACCCTGGCTTTCGCTGGCAAATTTCTTTTGAAGGGCGTTTGTCGTCAGACCGCTCGAAGCGGACGAGGTTGGGAGTGTGATAACTTTGGCAACAGTTGTCGGCGCACGTCGGCCCGAGTAGGAAAAGGCGATGACGATTCCTACTAAGAGAAGCGGTAAAATATACTTTGTTTTTCGCATCACTCGCTATCTTAGAAACCGCAGGCGTGGGCTACAGAAACAAAGAGGGTCATAAAAATGAGTAAGTATTTCAACACTGGCACTTCTCCAGAGAGACGATTCTAATGGAGACTTAATTTGCAGAGGTTATGCCATGGGGGACCAGCTTTAGCTTCGCGACACAATTGAAGACCCAGTGAATACGAGGTACGCATTTTTTGGGTGTCTGCGCTAGATTATGGAAACCACAAATGAAATGAGTGACGAGAGTTTAGACGGGAAATGGAAGTTTGACGCGAAAATGCCGACTGGTGAATTTAGAAGCAGGCTCCTTTCTGGCCAAAAGGGTTCCTGCATTTGAAGCCCTAAAGCAGTCATAATTTTGGTGAGCGCAATTACTAGGAGCCAAAATGAAAAACCTGTTCGTGTCGGTCTCTTCCCTTCTCGTACTTTTCTCGATCGGCATTTGTAAACCTGCCTGCGCCGAAGCGGTCTTGCAGTTGGGCAATGAAACCATCCTCTACACTCCTCTTCACATCCTCGGTCAGGGAGAAAGCGTTAGAAGATTCCCTTCGAGTGGGGAGTGCCCGGTAATGCGTTTCCAACCAAGTCAGAATCGAAATTCAAAAATCGTCCGTGGAACTCTCTCGGGAAATTTAAGCATTCCCGGGCTTTACTCGGACGATCCAGGTGCCACTTTTAGATTGGCTCTACGTTTTTATATTTCCAAATGTCAAGCCACGGACACAGCAACCATTTTCATTAACAATAGGCGAAGGACGGGGCGGCTTCGCGATCTGGTGACGTTGGTTAAAGCGGATACTGCCGCAAATATTCCGTTTTCGCTGCGAATCAGCGATGTCGATAAGTCGATCGAAAAATGCACAATCACTATAAAAGCCGATCTCTACGAGCTGCACTTCGATGGCTCACCGTTGGAAATATTACTACGCCAAACCGAGGAAGTATGCCCTTCTGTCGATGATTAGACGATCCGAATGGAGCAGCCAAGACGCGCGATAAATCGATAGACGCGTCTTTGGTACAAAGGTGTGATTTCACTATCCGGACGTAGTAAACTGAATCTCAATGAGACGAAGCCGGGATCTACTGTTCCTAGTTCTTGCCCTGTGGCTTCCCGTTCCGCTCAGTTCCTGCCCCGCCGACGCCTTCGATGGGCTTTTCCCCAATCCCTTCTACCCCGCGGCAAAGAGAGCAGCTCTAGCAAAGCTTCAAGTAAAAGATCCCACTATCACTGATGTTGAAGTGATTGAAACTCCCAATGGCTCTTTTACGATAAAACTAGTTCGGGGAAGGGTTTCTCAATCGCTGGGGGGAGCTACCTTTGATCCCGATGCGGTCGACGAAAGATTAGCCTATGACGTTGGGGTTCCCCTAAAGTATCGGAACAGCGGACTCAATCGCCTTTTCGTGGCTTACTATCTTGATAAGCACCCGGAGATAAAAGTAACTCGAAGTTCTTTCATGGACTCCAACAAAGACGCTTTTTTTCGGAGGGTTCTCCACCCTGAAGGTCACATCCCGGTTTTGCAATCAAGATTGTCAGCGCCCTTAGTTACCGCGGCCCTAAAAAAGATAGTCTCGGCTAGGTCTCCTTCTGAGATACGTGATCTTCGAGCGCTATTCGAGCGGGCAGCCCGAGAAGATACCGCTGAGGGAAAGGTACAGGCTTCTTTGGGATTTTCTAGAATCGAAAGAATTGTAGTCTCATACACGTCGAAGCACGAGTTAGGTTCGGTCGAAGTCGACTTCGCTCGAGGGGAGTCAGTCCCGTTGTCGGAATTGAAAGTATTTGTTGCCGAATTTAACTCAGAGGATTCAATTCGCGGTGAGACGGTTGAGTACCGAGAGCTCTTGCCTGATGGAAACACCAAACCGGGAAGGGGAGTCGTTTCCCCTTACTGAGAGCGATTACGGGCGGCGAGTGCTAGATTTCGGAAGTGCTCAAACCGGGCTTCGCGTCCTTGCCCCATCTAATTCTTTTGCATCGTCGCCACAAAAGACGGACGTTGTGACAGACGTTCGGCCCAAGCCAATACCCGCGGAAAAAGAGTCAAAAATTCTGGCGTGGGGGTTATCTTGAGCAGCTGTCGGCAAAAGGGAAACAGGTGAATATCGGCTAGCGAAAAGCTTCCCCCGACTAAAAAATCAGTTTGAGATAGCGTTCGTTCTAACTCTTTGAGAAGTACCGTCACCTTCTCTGGGGCTCCCAGGCATTCCGCGTCTGAAAATCGGCTCGTTCCATATTTTAAACGATCAATGGCGGGCTTAAATTGATGATCGCACCAATAAGTGAGCAACCGAACTTCCGCTCTTTCCCCAGCCTGAGAAGGCATTAAGCGAATTGGCGTTGGGAAAAAATCGTCTAAGTATTCGGTAATAATTGCGGATTCATAGATGACGCGTGTTCCGTGCACCATTACCGGGACTTTGGCTTCCGGATGCAATCGCCGCAAACGAGGAGAAAAATTTGTTAAATCCTCTTCTTGAATCTGGAAAGGTAACCCTTTTTCATGCAATGTCATTCTTACCCGCATGGCAAAGGGGCAACGGTGGAACGAATAGAGTTCGATAGTTTCCTTCATATGAGTATTTTGACCGAGTTATGAACCATTTCACTAATATTTCGACTTACAAGTTTTCACCGCTCAAGGACCTAAAATCGCTGCGCGTGCAGCTTCAAGAGCGCTGCAAAGTTCTGGGTACGAAAGGCACTATTCTACTGAGTACCGAAGGAATCAACCTGTTCGTCGCCGGAGAAGAGAAAAAGGTTAACCTTTTGGTATCGGATCTGCGCCGAATCCCTGGCCTGGAAGACCTAAAGCCCAAAGTTAGCCAAAGTTCCCACCAGCCTTTCCGACGAATGCTCGTGCGAATCAAGAAAGAGATTATCGCTTTCGGAGTCCCCGGCATAGATCCGAGTCAGCGGACGGTGGGTAAGATTTCTCCTCTCGAATTAAAAACCTGGCTAGATGAAGGGCGAGAGGTGACGCTCCTTGATACTCGAAACGATTATGAAATAAAGCTGGGCACTTTCGCTAAAGCACTGCCCATCGGAATTAATCATTTCCGTGAATTCCCCAAAGGGGTTGAGGGGCTTCCCGCCGATTTAAAGGAAAAGCCGATCGTTATGTTTTGCACGGGTGGAATTCGCTGTGAGAAGGCCGGCCCTTACCTAGAGAGTCAGGGATTTAAAAATGTGAGGCAACTAGACGGCGGCATTCTCAAGTATTTTGAAGAATGCGGTAATAGTCACTACGAAGGGAATTGCTTTGTTTTTGATCAACGAGTGGGCGTTGATCCCTCCCTGCACGAGACCGACGACTCGCAGTGCTTTGTCTGCCTAACCCCCTTAACTCACGAAGATCAGTTGGATAAGAGGTACGTCAAAGGCGTATCCTGCCATTACTGTTTCAAAAGTTCTTTAGAGCGAATGCATCTGTCTATTGAAGAGAGGCATCGGGTGCTCGGTAAAATCACTTCTCCTTTGCCAGGAAGTGTTCCTTACCACCAAAGACGACCCATGAAAATTCCGGCGAGATATGCAGGAATGAAACTCATGGAGTTTTTGCAGGGGGCCCTAAAACACGTCTCGAAGGACTATTGGGAGCAGGAATTCTTAGCCAAACGCATCCTGGGACCGGATAGCTCTCCCGTCAGTCCCGACTCAATAGTGGTCGCTGGAGAGCGCTACTTTTCGTTTTCTCCTAATCAAAGTGAGCCCCCAGTAAATCCCGCAGTAAAAATCATCTATGAAGATGAAGCGGTGATTGTTCTTGAAAAGCCCGCTCCGCTTCCCGTTCATCCCTGTGGGCGTTATAACCGAAACACCCTACAATTTTTCTTAAACAAAATATACGCGCCTCAACACCCTCACATCGCGCACCGCCTCGATGCCGACACCACGGGGCTTGTTCTTGTCGCGCGCACCCGGCATTTTGCAGGACTTTTGCAGCCGCAGTTTTTTCGTGGTGAGGTAGAAAAGCAATATATTGCCAGAGTCCACGGTCATCCGCCGAAAGACGAATTTGTTTGCGAGCTGCCAGTGAGTGACGAAATTAACGACGACGGCACACGTACCGGAGAGACCCATGGCCTTTCCACCCGCACGGAGTTCCGAGTATTGAAGCGTTTTGATGACGAGACGTCGCTTTTAGAAGTGCGACCTATGACAGGAAGGACCAACCAAATCCGCATCCACCTTTGGGAACTAGGTTACCCCATCTGTGGAGAACAACGATATTTACCCAAGCGAGTCATCGGAAATGTACAAACGAGTCACACTTCCGACGCGGCCCTTTGTCTTCAAGCGAAACGCGTCACTTTCACTCACCCGGTCTCAGGAGACCGAATGACCTTTGAAGTCGGATTCAATGAATGGTCGGGAAATCATGAAAAAGATTCGCCTCTCCCTTAGGAAAGGCGAATCTCGATGTGTCTCAAGGTAGCTGAAAGAGTCTCGTAGTTACCAATTTCCCCGAAAGAGCGCTCGTAGAAATCCGGTAGCCGTTTTCGTATCTACTTCTCCATTGGTGAGAGTTAGCATCAGATTGTTCTGGGGATTTAAGATTTGGATGTACTGATCGTCACGATATTGTTCGCGGTAGTAGATATTGGTTACCTTGTTATTCACGACCAACACCTCTTTGTATATTTGACCCGCGTAGAGTTGGAACATTCCATGGGACTTTTGTTGTGGTGTTTCAGACCACACAAAGATTCGTCGATCGTCCCAATGGCCCGTGCGCTCTAGATCGTACAGGGCTGAAGTAGGTCCGGAGACTTCCATGCGATCGGCGTACAAACGAACGTTCAACTTTCTTGAGGCGTCGTAGAGACCTACATACTGATTCGTTCGCTCATCTTCGACATATTGATACCTATCCTGGCCTTCGACGGTCTGTGACCAACTCTGTGAGGCAATTCCTTTTACGAAATATCCCCCATTGAAAAACCAGGCATTGCGACCACTAACGATAGGGTTCGCTTGGGCGCCCAAACTGAATAACGCCGCTAAAACGGTGACTAAAGGCAGAAACATTTTCATACGTCCTCCAAGGGTTAAAGTGACCTCAATTATCCACGCGCAGGATGGCGGCAAAAGAGCTCACGGGCTGAAAAGATTTTTGAAAGTCACCTTTAACGCGGCGTAAGGGTTGCAGACCTCTTGACTTCTCGGGTTGAGTCCGGCCCTAACACCAGCTTCGACACAGGCAACCCTTGGAGTATTGAGTTCGGGGCCATTCGAAATACCACCCGTTCGATCGAACTCGTTGGCGGCAGGCCATTCTAAGGGGAGAAGTGATTTGCCCACCTACGCGCAATAGTCCCGGCGAGTGAAAACTTTAACGCGGCGTAAAATCTCGATCAGTTTTGCTCTTTGATGTTCAATTCGCGTTTGGTGAATTAGAATGGTTCTTTCCAATGCGAATTCTCCTCCTATTCATTTTTCTGATCGGTCTGATGGGATGCACGTCTCAGAATTCGACTGGTTCGGTTAGGATTCGGGCAGCCGTGATTCCCGCTGGGATGAGTCAAAAATCAAATAATCCTAATTATTTTTCTATTCCTCCTCTAGGGGGAGGCCATTTTGATTGCTATGCGATTAACGTGATCGGCGAAGGGATAGAGGCTTCTGGCGCCAGTTCCAACCAAAACACGATCAATGACATTGCGAATGCAGACAAATTTTGCAGCTACCCTGGAGTGCTCTCTCCGTTAATTCCCAGCTCTGGCGGAAGGGTGGAACTTATCGTGCCTCGCGGAAAGCGCCGAGTCTTTCAAGTGCTGGGAATTCTAAGTCCTGGCGGATGCGCGATTATCGACCCTCTCAAAAATCATTTTAATAAAGCACCTTCCACTGTGAGTGATCCGGTCTATCCGGGAATTTATGAAGTGGGAAGAAAAGTGACAGACACCCTGTCAAGTTTTCCACTCCTGATCCAAGACGACTACACTCCGGCGACGCTCAAAGAAGTCAGATGTAGTCGAGTCAATATCGACTGCAATGACGTGAACAATACCGGGCTGACACCCACGGGAACGGGCGGGCCTACGACTCCTTTTCGCTTGTGCACGGGAGCCCAGTTACAGCAGATTAATTCCAGTCCAAGCTCAAACTTCACTTTGGAAAATAATTTAGACGCTACCGGATTTGCTCCAGTGTCTGCTTTTTCCGGCGTTCTCGACGGTCAGGGCTACTCGATTTACAATTTTAATTACAGCAGTACTGGTGCTGGCCCTATCGGATTCGTCAGTACTCTGTCTGGTACGATTCAAAATCTGAATCTCTCAGCAACCGTAAACGCGCCCCTAGCGACTAAAGTAGGTGGTCTCGTGGGGGATAGTACCGGGGGAGTCGTTAGCGGCGTGAAAGCACTCAGCGTTCTCACCGGTCTCGTCAAAGTGGGAGGAATGATAGGAAATAACGGCTCGTCGGCGAACGTCGATACCAGCGAAGTCGTTAGCGGCAGCACCGTAGCCGGTCTGGGAAGCGGCTCTGGGGGATTCGTTGGCGCCAATTTAGGAAACATTACCACTTCTAAAAGTGTCTCGGCAGTTACTACCACCTCGGGCGGTGCCGGAGGTTTCGCTGGGCTAAATTCGAATTCAATCAGTTTTTCTTCTTCCGGTGGGCTCCTCCAAGACGTTTCAGGAAGCGCGTTCTCCATGGGAGGGTTTGTCGGGGCCAACTCGGGAATTATCACTCACTCTTCCAGCAGTACTTCGGTAACCAGCTCTTTTAGCAATTTGCATGTTGGCGGGTTTGTTGGTCTTCATCAGAGTGGCGGTACTATCGGCAATTGTTCGGCGACTGGAAACGTAAGCGCAACCCTGGCTAACGAGGTAGGGGGATTTGCCGGCAATTCCGCAGGGGCACTTAGCATGGATTCGGCAACTGGCGCTGTTTCGGGCGTTGATGATGTCGGAGGATTCGTGGGCATAAACTCCAGTAATATCACTGACTGTTACTCCACTGGATCCGTGCAGGGTGCGACAGCCGGTAGCCTAGGCGGTTTCGGTGGCCGTATCGGCGGGAATGTCACTACCAGCTACACGACCACCCAGAGCATTACGGGTGCTGCGGGCGACGGCTTCGGTAATCCGCTGGGGGGCACGCGGACAAACTGTGCGTCGAGATTCGAATATGGCGGCGTTAGTTCCGTGTCAAGACTTCACCTGAGTGAGATGGCTTCGGGGACAGTAGCTCCGATGACTACCGCCAATTTCACAACTCCGCCTTGGGTGTTCGATCTCATTAATCCGCCAACCCTGCAGTAGTTACGACGGAATCACCGCCGCGTTCGCCGAGGGTTTTCGTCTTATTCCTTGATTTCAAACGAGATGAATTCGCTGGCCACGAAAAAATGTCCACCAGCAATATAGTGTAAGGTTTGTAGCTCTGGGGGTGGTCGGAGAAAGTGACCCTGTTCAAAGGCGCCATCGTCTGCCCACGCTCTGACGACTTCTCCTATGAAGAGGTCATATCTCTGCTGCTGACTTGGTTCGGGGACGACCTTGCATTCCAACCAGCCGACGCAACCCTCAATGAGAGGAGCGAGGGAATCTTCGTCACCGAAAGTTTTTAAAGCGTATTTTTGAAATTTATCGAACTCGCGCCCAGAATGATGACCTACCGCCAAGGTCACTTCAGCTAGAGGTCGGGCTGGAATATTAAGAGCGAAAACGCCTGACGCATCCACAAGCTCTCGTGTGTACGTCCCTTCGGCGATCACGACGCAGACCTTGGGAGGGTTAAAATCCAGGGCCATGGACCAACTGGCGGCCATGACATTGCGTTTATCTCCATGCTTTGAGCTGACCAGCACCGTGGGGCCGGGATTTAACAGGCGACAGGCTTTTTCCAGGGGAACTGACTTGATCATGGCGGTACTATAAATGAACTCAGGTCGGTGTCACTCGCCAGTTATCTCACTCCCGCTTATAGAAAAGGGCTCCTCTTCGAGGAACCCTTTTCTATTAGCGGGAAACGGGGTTGTCTTACGTGGCCCCTGGGGCCACTGCAGACCGCCGGTGAAGTCCCACCCACTATATTTGTGCTCGAATTATCGGTTGCGCGTGGGACTTCCCTTCTCACCCCGGAGTGAACGCTTCGCGTTCACCTATCTCATACCCACTAATAGAAAAGGGCTCCTCTTCGAGGACCCCTTTTCTATTAGCGGGAAACGGGGTTCGAACCCGCGACCCTCAGCTTGGGAAGCTGATGCTCTACCAACTGAGCTATTCCCGCGTTGGATTCGGAATTTAGCTGAAGAATAGTAATTACTGCAAGACGATTCGGTGAACGTGAATATATTACGTTAACCTAATAGTTAGGCCTTCTTCGGAAACGCTTCACAGAAAAAACATAAGTGTTCATAAAAGTGCCTACGTGTTTCTCTTTTCTCTTGCCATCTTGGCTTCATTTTGACACCCCATTACCATGAAAATTTCATCACGACTAATTACGGTATTTCTATTTTTCTCAACGCTTTCCAGTTTCGCTGCGGATGAACTCGTCTTTAAGAAGTTATACTCGCGTGGAGACGACGACAAAGCCTACATTTATGGGACCGCTCTCCTTAATACGGCGATGAAACTAAAAAGAGTCGAGGGCGGCTATGAAGCATCGATCTCACTATTTTCGACGATGACTACGACTGAGGCCCAGGGGTTGGCAGAGTCCGTTCGTTTCGGCATGAGAGAGGCCGAGCGCTTTTATTCCGCCACTCGAGGAAAAGAAGCGGTGGCGGTCGAGATTCCGTCCAAATCGGTCGTGTTTCAGTTCGTAACCGCACCGGAGGCCGGAGCGCCGCTCGATAGAACGATGCAGAACCAAGCGCAGAATCTTTCCAATCAGGCGATACAGAACAGGGGTATCGTTGAAGGAAACATTCCTGCCGCAATGGGAAAAGTGCTCGGCGGAACGCTTCCCTTGGGAATTCTGCGAGAGGGCGAAAATCGAGGAACCATTTATGTTCAGCAATTGCTGAATCAACAGCCAAGCGCGAAAGACGACAATCTTTCAGTTCGCCATTTGATTCGATGGGTTGCCTTCGTAACTCAGGGACAGGTGGATGTGGTGGTTCAGAATAACCGGTACTTCGAGACAGCGGCCAGCCTTGATATCGCAGCCCCGGATTGGAAAGGGGCAGACAAAGACAAACCCCACCGCGTGGAATTATTGCGCGATGAGGTCGTTATTAATGGGAAGTCTATCCTGAGTGGAACGGCAAAGTACGGCACTCCGTTCCCAGACAAAGGCGAAACCCTTCTTAAAGAGGATAAAGAGGAGCTTAAAAGAGAATTCTCGCGCCCCGAACAACGAGCAATCAAGAAAGCGGCCCGCCGAAAAGGAAAGTAGCGCGGACGCTCTAGAGCATTCGATCTAGAGGCTTTCCGTTGTCTCCTTTGAGATGCTTTTTGAAGTAACTTTTTAAAGCATCCCATCCGGCGATTTCGTCGCGCTTATTCCCTTTTTCGAACGCAGCGACGTTCTTATCTTCTGCGGAGTAGCGGACGGTCAGAAGTTCTAAGTCCGATTTTTCAAAGGCCTTTTGCATGCGCTCACAGTGCTTTAGCTGATCATCAAGGAAGGCGATCGCTTTGTACGACGCTTTGGTTCTGTGGAGCAGCGTGCGAAGGACAGCACCTTTATTTTGACCGGTGACCATATAAATTCCAGACCAGTAGCTTACCGGAAGTGGTGCTCGCAATTTCCATGCGGCGACCTCTTCTTTGGTGAGACCGAACTCTTCGGGGTTCTCTAAACTGTAGGGAAGATAAGTTCCGGTGAAGCCGTTGCCGGGAAGTTTTCTGTCGTCAGAAGCAAAGTGATAGCCCTGTCTTTCCAATTCTCTTTCCAAAGAGTCGCGAAAATGGACACCTCGGGAGGTGAGGATGATACTGGGGAAGTGCTCGGCTTGAATTTCCGCCACCATTTTTGGAAGACTCGGTTGCGGGGGATGCATTTCGCTCAGAGCAAACAAGTAGCCCTGAACATCGACGAGGCCGGAAAATTTCTGAGCGACTAGCTCTCTGGGATTTACCTTTTTGCCTTTGGCTTGATCATCCAAGAGGGTCTCTTGCCAATGGAACCATTGGTCGCTACCCAAGTTCTGATTCATCGCGAGCAAGGTGTTGTCGTTGTCGTAAACGACTAAGACATTTTCAGCTCCATATTTTTTGCCAAGCTCTTTCACCTTGTCTTGAAAGACGAGAGCATCGGCTTGTTCCAAATGTATATGGGGAGGGGGCGTCGCAAAAAGTGGATTTGCGAGGACGAAGAACAAAAGAGCCAAGTGGATGCGACGAAAAATTATGGGCTACCCCTTTCAAGATTGAAGGCTTGGGTATCATAGAGTTTAGGGTTGTTCAACGCTTGGGTCAGGAACGCTTAAGGGAAAAATTCCCGGCGGCGATTTCGGACAAGATGGCCATAGCGGGCAGGTCTTTCTCGGACTCCGCATAGCGCTGGGCACGAGTTAGTTCCGATTCGCCGGGGTGAAAGGGTACGTGGGTGACTTCGAAGAGTTTAGCGATCGTTCTCACCCTTCCTGTGAATAAACAAAAGGAATAAGCCATCTGTACCGCATCGGAATTAAAGTGGACCGGAACTTGAGAGAGCTGAAAAAGGGCATCGACTCCTTCTAGACGTCCACAAGCCACAAGAACATCATAGCCACGTAACACACTTTCCAGTTCAAAAATGGGGGCGATTCCAGTTCTTTCGATGACGGCTTCCAGTCCGTTCATGAGTCCTGCGCGAACCAACCGATTGTAGGATCTTTGAAGTCTGTCTTGATCTAGGAAGGAAAGATCTAAGTGATCGGCTGCTCGCAGGAATCCACTGGTGTCATTCTGTTCCAACGCTTGGAGCGCATTTTCTGCCGACCGCAACATCCTCTGATAGCCTCATCTGATCCCGCCATTAACTCGAGCGGAAGGAATATAGCAAAGGCGAACCAAGGAAACAATCTGCCCTTGGAGGAGTTATTTTACCCCTCATAAATTTCTGAAATTACATGCCTAACCGGCTTGGGGATTAGGGAACTAGAGTGTGTTTACTGGCTCCGGCCACCATTTCGTCTCGTCGTTCGAGGATCTCATGGAGGTAAACGTCTCGAAAAAGTTTGGGAGAGAGGCGTTCTCGTAACTCGGGAAAATTAAGCGATCGGTAGGAATCGAGAGTGGCTTTAGAAAATATTTTGGGGATTTTGGTAGCGATTCCATTCCATCCTCGACTTTGTATCCATACGCCCTGATCCCATAGGACATAAGCGAAGGTTCGATTGGTCTGCTTTTGCAATTGTTTCCAGTAGAAATCGACATATTGGGAAATCACCCAGGGATCCAAAGCTAAATGTAGCTCTTCTAAACTATGGGGTCGGACCTCGATGGCGCTATCGAACGAAAAGGGAGGTTCTTGCCCTTCGATGACGTAGGGTAAACGTTTTTCAAAAAGGCGTTGGTACGGAATTTCGCCAAATCTTATTTTGCTTCTTTGGCGAAGTCTCGTGTTGTCGATCCATCCTAGAGAGAGCGATCTATCGACGATAAGATTCCCTCGATGGTTATCGGTCTGCCCAAATACGGAGACGAAAAGATACCAGTCGCTTTTTTCGGTGGGTTTTACCAAAGGCCAGATGGTGGTCCAGTGATCTAGCTGGGTGAGATCAAAAGGAGAGTCTACGTAGTATTGAAGGCTCCCCTCCTTTTTGGGAAAACCTTTTCTCAACTCCGGAAGAAACTCGAGGAGCTCATTAGATAGGTTACGCTCCACGGTCGGAGGAACTCGTTTGCTTTTTAAGCTGTAGTAATTCACCTGATAGGCGCCGGTCTCGGCGTACATACTACCGTGAAAATTACTTTTCCAAAGCCCGCGGACTCCCCCTGGAAAGGTCACCAAAAGTGCCGGGTTAGTTCGTTTGATGGGATCTTTCAGGTCCGCTTCGAGAGGTTTTAACCCTAGGATTTTTCCTTCGGCCAATACTTTTTCTATCTCAGGAAATGAGATCGACTCACTCCACGAGGGTCCCGCCGTAATCCAGGCAGAGCAGTGATCGATGAGCTGAACCGGCTCCCGAACGATAATCTCGTCGTCGATGCCGCTCGAGCTAAAGGCGGGACTACCCGCGAGGATTAGATATAGAAGCCAAAAAAGCATGGCCCCAAGTACCATTTATTAACGATTGCGACAAGATAGAGGGATTAAAACGAAAGGAAATCCATCACTTTCCGCGTAGCAGGGGCTACGGTTTTCGAAGCTTTTCGGAAAGCGTTATGGCATCGGCACCCATCTGATGGATGGCGGACTCTGGATTAATGCCTCGGTCTAAGTACCATTGTGGATCAGAGACTAAGTCCTGAATCACCAAACCTGAGTAGCCACCTCTGACGGGACCATAGTCATTTAACACCCGTTCGGCAAAGCTCGGGTGAACGTCCATGCCGAAAAACTCCGAGGTGCTAGCGGGATTGATATCGAGGGCATCGATCCAAAAGCTATGCAGGTTATGTTTGGGATCCGTGAGTTTCAACGGATCTATCCTAAAACCAGGCGCAATTACTACCGGCGCTCCGCCTTGCTTGGCTTCGCGAATCGGCTTTTCAAATTTCACTAAGAATCGGATCATGAATTCGCGGTAGCCAGCGGGCACTCGACTTCCTAAATCGGCGTGTAAGTAATCATGCCAAGTGAATCCAGTGAGATTGGTATCTATCTCATCGGCTTGATCGGGAATTTCGATGCGGGGAAATCCTAATCCGAGCGCTCGCTTTCCTCTAGAGACCAGCCTCAGCATCTCTTCGGGAGAGCAAACGCCAAAGCGAGGCGCCAATTTAAGCGCTTGGCCTTCGCCATAGCGAGCATCTAAGTAAGCTTGCATCAACGTGAAAGGCGCTGCAAAAAGCACAAATTTTGCGTTGGGGAAACCTAGGTTTTCAACATCGTCTCGCCCCATCACATGGGCCATTCCAAGGAGATAGCTCGAACGCATCAGCGCAAAACTTTTCGGAAAAAAATCAGTATCGATCAGAGGACGTTGGGTGGGGTAGGCAACTACCGCGCGTTCAATGGCGGGAGCTTTTTTCAGTCTCGCTTCCACCAAAAGTGTTTGAGCTTCGGTCAATCCTTGGAATTTGGTTCCGCTGGAATCGGAAGGTAGTAAGAGATTGCGGGCGAATTCGGTTAAATGACCCTCTCCATCTAGCAAGGGGATCAACCGTGGGATCGCATGCGCTACCTGCTGCATGTCCACCCACAACTCCCATCTCATGACGAGAGTAGCAAGTTCATCGGTCGACATCGTTCCGTTTAGTGTCAGAGAGTAAGCCGAGCGTAGGACGCTTGGAAAACCATCATAGGTACCAACAAAGAAAGGATTCAGCGGATCATTTAGCTTTAATGCCTGCTTTAACGAATTGAAGGTGATGCCATCTGTAGTTTTTGCGCGCAAAAGAAGTTGTTCTTCTGCGGTAAGTTCGGAAACGATGGTCTGCCCAGATTCCAGGACTGGAACCGAACAAAAATCTGCGGTGGCGGAATAAGCCACGGTGGACACTACGAGCGAAAGCGCTAGTAAAGTGCGAATAAAGCCCCCAACCCTAACAAGGAAGGTCCTCGTTCTTTGCGATCTACTTATTTTTTTAAATACCCCTACTGTCTAGCTAGACGCGTCGCCGTAGGGGTGTCAAGGCGGGGATTCTATGCGTACCGGCCCTACTGTTTGGGGACCCGAAATACGGGCAGTGTTAGCCTATCCCGTTCTAATTTAGGCGGCGCGGGAATGAGCATGACTCCTTCGGCGCGCTTGGGATTCGGAAGACGCCGAAAGATGTCCGCGTCGAGGCCTGGGTTTTCGCTGAAGAGAGCTTCCCAGCGGATCACAAGGTTGCCGCGTCTATCAGGTTTCGCCGATTTGATGTGAAGTGAGCTATAGCTTTCGGCGTTGGGATCGTTAGAGAGGTCGATATTGTTCCATAGGTGCAGTTGCAACCTTTCCCAGGTTTCCTCTCTTGTTCCGGAGTGGAGAGATTTGATGTCTTTGTCGGCGCTGGCGTAATCGTTGAAATTTTTGTGCACAAACTCGTCGAGGGTAAGTTTGTGCGCGTCTGCTTCCGAGCACCCCAATTTTTGAGCGGAGCTAATAATCCAATCTCTGTGGAATGCGACGGAGGTGTAGTAATTGGTGTGGGCGTTGGTAAGGACCTTGTTGTCGATCGATCCTGTGACGCCATACACAGTGGTGTGGCCATTTTCGCTGGTGATAAGGGGGCCACCACTATCCCCCGGGGCAGCGGAGTGATTATGAATGGTGGGGGCTAATTCGATCAACGGATCTTTACCGTCGATGTTTTTAGCCACTTTCATGTCGCCATCTCGTTTAGTTCCCGCGCCGACATTGGTCCACATTTTGGTGTCAGGATCCCAATTGGAATTGAAGACGCCGTAGCCAACAATATTCACAGTCGCATCTTGTAGCATCATAACCTTTTTGGCGTCGTGCAAATTCGAAGTGAAGACACTTTGATCTTCGGGCAAGGCTTTATCCATTCGGATTAGCGCTAAGTCATTTTCCATTTTCTTATCACCCCGGACTTTGGTTCGATGTTCGACGGCTACGGGGGTTGCGCCTTCTAGCTTATTGGCGTCGTAGATCTCGATGCTCAAATTTTCTTGGCCGGGCCCCGCGGTGCAATGTTCTGCGGTGAGAACGCACATTCGGTTAAGCACGGTGCCCGAGCAGGTGGAACGCTTAACTTCGTACATTTTGGTCACCTCGTTATAGACCTCGTACGTGCGAATAAGCGCGACTACGGGACGGTAAACGGCATCTTTGGGATCCACCTCTCTTCCGCCACGAATGTAGACCTTATGCTCGATAACGCCTTCCTGAGAGCGTTGCTGAACCCGTTCCTGGGCTGAAGCGAAGTTTCCCGAAAAATCGCAAAGTAAGAGGGCTAGTAGCAAGAGAGGTTTCATTTGGGCCAAGGCGTCTCCTTAACAGGTTCCTAAGATTTTAGCATAGCTAACTCCCTTGAGTAAGCTATGGCGGGGTTGTTATAATACTTTTTCATTTAGCTTTTCCACGAAAATTGGGGCGCAAAGGAAATCATCGGATGACTCACATAAATCGGAAGTACTTAGGGCTCTGTTTTGTTGGAGTAATACTTGGCGTCGTTCTAATCGCGGTGAGCTGCCAAAAGCACTACCTGCGAAATACTAGCTCGGTAACTACGGGTGGAATCGCGAGTGCCAGCCCCATCGCTAACGCCACAATCACCGAATATAGTCTCAATTCCGACGGTACACTGGGCACGCAAATAGTGACAACCACGACCGACTCGCACGGCGCTTACTCCATTCTTTTGGGGGTGAGTTCGACTCCGGTCGCCATTGTGCTGACCGGTGGCTCTTATGTGGAAGAGGTAGGGGGTTCGACCGTAAGTCTTGGCGTGAGCGACCAGCTTCGCGTCTTTTTACCCAGCGTTTCTATCGGACAGGATATCGGAATCACTCCTTTTACGGAAATTGCGGCGGCGCGTGTTCTCTCTCTTCTCGGAGCCGGAGCCACGGATCTTTCCGGGACCATTACCTCAGTTAACGATCTGATGGCGATATCGACGGGGCTCAGTTCGATCGTGACCTCCCCGGCCGACATCACTAGCACTATTTCGGATCCCAACTCCAACGCCGGTATCTATGCCGCCCTTTTGGCGGGTCTTTCTCAGTTCGCTCACAACCATTCCCTAGCGAGTAGCCTTGTGGCGATGTCGGTTTATAGTTCTGATTTTCATCGAGACGGCGTCTTTAACGGGCGAGACAATGCTTCTACTATTTCCTTCGGTGGTGGGCTAGGTAACTTGGCCGTTAATGATTGGGCGACGGGGCTTCACTCGGCTGTTTCCACCTATGTCACGTCGAGCGCGGGAATCACAGCCGGGCTTAGCGCAAGCCAAGTCACGACGTTGATCGACAATCCAGCGGATCCGAGTGCCTGTCCTAGTGGGCTCAGCGCTTGCGGATCTAGTTGTGTGGATTTGACCGCCGATACGAGTAATTGCGGGGCATGCTCTACAGTGTGTTCGGGCACCAACGTGTCAGCGGCCATTTGTAACAATTCTGCCTGTGAGACGACCGCGTGCACTTCTGGATACGACGATTGTGACGCCGTCTTCGCGAATGGTTGCGAAACGCATCTGACGAACGACAGCGCCAACTGCGGCGCTTGCGGAACTTCCTGCTCTCGGCCGAATATGACCACTTCTTGCGTTTCCGGATCTTGCAGCTTTTCTACGTGCAGCTCCGGTTATGGGAATTGTAACGGGTCGACCAGTGACGGTTGCGAAACGAACTTAAATACCGATACCAATAACTGCGGCAGTTGCAGCCATGTCTGTAGCGCAGGATCAAACGTCTCCGCAATGACGTGTACCACTGGCTCTTGCGCCATCGGAACGTGTCAGCCGGGCTTCGCCGATTGTGACTTAAATCCTACGAACGGATGTGAGCTTAGCGTGACTTCCGACACTAATAATTGTGGAAGTTGCGGCCATGTTTGCGCCATGGGGCAGACCTGCGCCGGTGGGAGCTGCATTTAGCCTCTATTTAGCGATTCTTGGGTTGAGACATGCTCAAGAATGGCCGCGCCCGCACTAAACCCTATCATTTCTAGACTCTTCAAACCCCTTCTGGTACTCACTAGCTTACGAAAAACAGGGGGGACGGTAGGCGGGTTTTCTCTGTAAGGGTGACAATTCTTGCGCCTAGAGATTCCCTCTCGATTTCTATATAATCACCGTTCTCCAAACAACTATTTCTGAGGCTGAATGCTTAAGCTCAATGCGCGCGCGGTACGTTTTGGATTCTTCGTTTTAGCGGTCACTTTTTTTGTAAGTGGTTCTTCTTTTGCTTATACCTATAAAAATGCGGAAGCGGGTCACATCGCCGAACTTGTCAAAGCGAGTTTACAAGAGCTCAAAGACGGCAAGCCTACGGACAAGGTCCAGAGTATCGCTGCCGAGTTCACTGCTTTAGATCGCGGCACGGTCGACCTAGAAGACCTCGTAGAGCTTAAATATTTAATGTCTCATTATAGAGCGTCGTTACTTCGCTCCAGTATCGCTCAACTGGAGAAAGCGAATGAAGTGGAGAAGGTTGCGATCGTAAAGAACCTAAACCTCGTTCAACCGTTTATTGAGAAAGCCGATGCGGAAAAGCTCATTGCTTCCGGGGAAGGAACTGACGAACTCCTAAAGGATAGTTATCGTTTGGTGGCTAAGTTCGGCAACCCCTACACCGTGAGAGAATTAGTCGAGGGATTGAGGCTTGCGAAATACATGGGGCCGAAAGAGATTTTCCAATATAAAGAAGCCGGTTTCTCTGAAAAATATGAAAACTACAAATGGCTAGGAACGCCGGGATACGATCTGGAAAGCTATCGCGTAGCTGGCGCGCACTCGGTGTTTATGCGCGGCATGCAAATACAAGCCGGAGATGTGGTGCTTATCGACCAAGGGGCCACGGGCGGCATCAATACCAATTTTGCGATTCCCCGCAGTTATGCGAGTCACATGGGGTTGGTAGTTTTCCTCGAATACGAAGGCAAGACTTATCCAACGTTCTTTGAGATTGCGGAACGAGGCCTACGAGTCATTCCGCTAAACTCGGCCCTTTCTGCCCCTTTCTCGCTGTATGCCGAAGTCTTTCGCCCCACGAAATTGATGGCTAAAGATTTCGATCATGCGAAATGGTCCAAAGAACTTGGCGACGATGTGCTTAACGAATTGGCTAAGGATTATTATTACGACTACAACAACCCTAAGATCGAGACCGGGAAAGAGAAAAACGTAGTTTGCTCTAGTCACGTTCAACTCTTCTTAAAACGCCGACGCATTGATTTACCCCTTCCTGTAGACAAGATTCATGCGAATGCCTGCGAGAGTTTACAATCTCAGTTCAAATTTGGCCTTAAGGAATACGTGGCGCCGAGCTCGTTTGTGGAGTTGAAGAAGGCGGATCTCACTTTCATTGGCGTCGTCGAGACCGGGCAGACAGCTCTAAATACGACTCGAGAACTAGTCGTTGGCGCAGCTGGAAACGTAGCTCCCAATAGTTTGGGCTATCTTTTTACTAACAAGAAGCTAGATCTCCACCGGTTGACTTGGGCTCAATCAATACAATTTGCGAAAGTAGAGGGTTTAGCCCCTATATTCATCGAGCGTAAGACTTTTTTGGTGGAAGCTCCGTCTAAGGTGTTAGCTTTTGCCGATGTCTTGGGTGATCAGTTGAAATTGGTGGTTAATGGAATGAACAAGAACTTCGCGCAGTCTATCTATGACTCAAATTCGTATGAGCCCTTTTCGTTGCACGACAAAAATGCCGATGCGAATTTCCAAAAGCTGCTCAAATCGAAAATGAGCGTCATTAACGCTTGGTTCAAAGATTAGTCTAGTGCGTTTTTCCCAGAGGAAAGATGCAACCTTCGTTGTTGATGGAGTCTCTCGAACAAAGTTCGTAAACTGAAAGTAGCAATTGCTGGCCGGGTGGTACGTACGCGACGGCTGTGCCCGTCATCGTGTAGCGTCCCTGAGCATCTTTCTTATCTGGGGTAACCCGGCTCCAATATTTTTTGAAGGTTCTTCGGTTCGAAACTTCCTGAGCCAGGTTCACTCCCACATAATCCACGCCCGAAGCATCAGTCGCTGCGATCAGAGCGGTAAAGTCCATGTGAACTTCCCAACAAGAACTTTGAAAATTATTGTCGGGGCAAGTGCCACGCCATGCGATTAACGGCTGGCCGTAGGTTACGTTCGCTGTCGTTTTATCAACGACAGGAGGCATGCAGTCGAATCCAGAAGGGCAGGAGGGAAAGGCACACGTCGCTATGGGCAGACCCGGAGTCGTCGAAGTGTCGTAGCTGCAGGTCGGCGAAGCGTTTGCCATTTGCGAAACCAAAATAAAAGCCAAAGCAAAAAGTAGTCTTGAATTCATGAAAAGCCCCCCAGTTCCCCTTGGGGCTTACTGTCCTCATTTTTCGTTGATTGGGCAATAGGAAATTCTGGGTGTGCCCATTCTGTAGACACTCCTGTTAGAAACGTAACGGATTGCACAATTTAACGATCCCAGTCAAAATAGAACATCGCATCATTGAAAAAGTTCTACGTGTCGGCTACCCAGCCTCTTGATTCCAAGCCAAATGAATATAGAATTTGCGGCGAGGTTTAGAGTGCACCAAACAGGAAAAGTTTCGGAAGTCCTAAAATCCTTAGTTCCTAAGGATCAGGAAGAGCTTTCTATTCTGCAATTAGTGGTGGATTGCGCGCAATCTTTGCAGCGTGCCTCGCTAATGGACTTGCGATTGGGTCGGGACATCGCAGCGGCCAATCAAGAAAGCTCGAGGGGGATGCCTTTAGAAGCTAAAAGCCTTCTGGAGCAGATTCCTCAGGAATGCACCCGCTATCTCCATGGACTAGTGGAAGCCCTAGATATCTACCAAACGATTTATGGCCACTCCTTACAGGGCCAAAGCCTCACCCTAGCGGACAAAACTGTCTACGAACTCAGGCAGATCCGTGATATGTGCCTTGAAGAAGGCCTCCGTTCTATCTATTGATTTTCTCTCATTATTTCACTGGCGCCTTGCCTACCTAACGCGTTCCCGATATACCCTTATTCCATTATGAAGGGCCGTCTGTTGCCTCTTGGAGTCATTCCGGCGCGAGCGGACTCGACCAGATTCCCACTAAAAGTTCTCGCAAATATTTCTGGAAAACCACTCATCCAACACGTTTGGGAAGCGGCAATGCGATCTACCGCCTTGGGCGAAGTCGTTATTGCGACAGACAGCCCCAAAGTGGCGGAAGTGGCCAAAGGATTCGGCGCGACTTGTGTCATGACCTCATCGGATTGTCCGAGCGGTAGCGACCGAGTCGCTGAAGTGGCGCAACAGCGAGAGTCTTCGATCGTAGTCAACTTGCAGGGAGACGAGCCGCTACTTTCCCCGCTTTCCATCGACCAGTTGGTTCGATCGCTAGAAGCCGAACCGGAACTGGGAATGGCAACGCTTGCGGTTCTTAAGCAGAGCCCCAGTGAGCTTGTTGATCCGAATATCGTGAAGGTCGTTTTTACCCAAACGGGTAGGGCGATGTATTTTTCGAGACAACCCTTGGCATGGAACGCCGAAGGCTCATTTTACAAACACATCGGAATTTACGCGTATCGGCGAGAGACCCTACTCAAACTTTGCGAATGGGAGCCTTCTGTTTTGGAGCGCCGAGAGCGGCTTGAGCAGCTAAGGGCTCTTGAGCACGGCGTCCCAATCAAGGTGATTCCGGTTGAAGCGGATACCATCGCGGTCGACGTTCCCGGCGATATAGCGCGCGTCGAAAGCTATTTGAGCGGAAAATTTCTTTCATCGAGCTTTTCTGAAGACGGGAGCAAGAGGTAGAATGAACCGAAATAAAATAATTGCATCCCAAGGATACAAAACGAATGAAGACTAGGTACATTTTTGTGACAGGAGGAGTGCTCTCCTCCCTAGGTAAAGGGTTATCCGCCGCCTCCATCGCAGCACTGCTTGAGAACCGTGGCCTCAACATTACCATGATGAAAATGGACCCTTACTTAAACGTCGACCCTGGAACGATGAATCCGTTCCAGCACGGAGAAGTCTTCGTGACCGAGGACGGTGCTGAGACGGATCTCGATCTTGGTCATTACGAAAGATTTACGAATGTAAATTTGAAACGCGGCAATAGCGTAACGGCTGGCCAGATTTACGAAGCGGTCATCGCTAAAGAACGGCGCGGGGAATACTTGGGTGGTACGGTTCAAGTCATTCCGCACATTACCGACGAAATTAAAGAGCGCATCCTCCGTATCTCAAAAGGTAAAGATTTGGTGATTGTTGAGATCGGTGGAACCGTAGGCGATATCGAATCCCTTCCTTTCCTTGAAGCGATTCGACAATTCCGTTCGGATATTGGCGAAGAAAACGTCATCTTCATGCATTTAACTCTCGTTCCCTTCTTGGGATTGAGCGGCGAGCTTAAGACGAAGCCGACGCAGCATAGTGTTCAGAAGCTTCGCGAGATCGGTATTCAGCCCGATTTCTTGCTTTGTCGAACGGATAGAATTTTACCGCAAGAGATTCGTTCCAAAATTGCTCTTTTCTGTAACATCAAAGCCGACAACGTGATTACGGCAAAGGATGTCGGCAATATTTATGAAGTTCCCCTCGTGTTTTACGAGCAAGGATTGGATGAAAAGATTTGTAAACGCTTAGGCATCCGAACGAAGGCCAAGGGCTTAGATAAATGGGCCAAGATCGTAGATACGATGGCTTCGCCCAAGGTTGGCCCTATCGAAATTGGAGTCGTAGGCAAGTATGTCGATCTCACCGAGTCCTACAAGAGTGTTACGGAAGCTTTAATTCACGGTGGTATCGCCAATCAAACTAAAGTAAATGTTCGCTTCATTGATTCGGAAAAGCTTGAGAAGGGCAATGTCGATGAAATGCTCCTCAATGTTCAGGGAATTCTGGTTCCCGGTGGATTTGGAAATCGCGGCGTTGAAGGAAAGATTAAAGCGATTGGCTACGCTCGCAAAAACCAGATCCCGTATTTTGGAATCTGTATCGGGCTTCAGTTGGCTATTATCGAGTATGCCCGTCACGTTTGCGGGTTAGCCAAAGCGACGAGTCGTGAGTTCTCTAATACCGGAGAGTTTGTGATCGATATTATGGAAGATCAACGTCGCGTAGAAAAGGTCGGCGGAAGCATGCGACTAGGGTCGTATGTTTGTAAGCTAAACCCAAACTCTTTAGCGGCTCAAACGTATCGAAAGAGCGAGATTACTGAGCGCCACCGTCATCGGTATGAAGTGAACAATCACTACCGACAAATTCTAGAACAGAATGGCCTTATCTTCTCTGGACTCAATACGGAATTAAATTTGGTTGAGATGATTGAATTAGGAAATCATCCCTGGTTTCTTGGCTGCCAGTTCCATCCTGAGTTTAAGTCGAAGCCCTTCCTCCCGCATCCGCTCTTTGTCGGATTCGTGAAAGCGGCTTTGGCGTATGGGCTTCAGCGGAATAAGAAGAGCGGAAAATCGTCAATGAAGGCTCCTCGCGGCGCGCTTAAATTGAAGTCGCGTGGCGGAAGAGAAGCTCAGATCTAACGGTATAGAAAAACTCTCTACCTACTATTCGACCTTTCTATAATCGG
>JBBQIT010000006.1:0-24268 GCA_038325205.1 Bdellovibrionota bacterium | reverse complement strand
GAAGATACCCAAGCGGCATCCCGGTACGCTTTCACTCTCGGATTTTCGCCAAAGCCAAGCTTGGCTCGGGTCGGCCCTGGTTCCGGATTAGGTATGGGAGCTACCACTTCCGCTGCCGAAGGAGCGGGGGGCGCCGGTTTCTTCGGACCCTCACCCCCAGGAACGGGAGCGGAAGGCGGAGCTTCTGGTCCTAAACCTGTGGCATCTGGACCTTGAGGACGGTTCTTTTTCAACAGCGCATCTTTACGGAATTTAACCGCGTCATCAGTAACGTCATCGATCATTTTACTGACTTGGCTTTCACTCCAGCCATCAAATTCTTGCGGATGCGTCTTCATGCGATCCCTGGTGAGCTTCTCGGTGTTTTTACGAATGTCGATTCGAACCTGAACCCAGTCGGTTCCCTTTGGCACGGAAGCAGTTTCCGGTTTCGCAATAGGAGCGGCTTCCGGCGCTTTCGCCGTGGGAAATCCTTCTTTGGCCCATTTCAATCTGTCTTCGGTAACTTCGTTCACAAACTTATTGAGCCCGCCATCCTGACGTCTCAAGAAACTGAAACCTTCAGGATCAGCTTCCATTCTCGCACGAACTTCCGTTTCAACTTCGCGACGAACCGCTTCTCTCGTTTTGGGACGCTTAGGAGTCGCGGCCGGCGCTTCCACGGGAGCAACTTCTACCGGGGCTACTTCTGCTTTAATCGGGCGATTAAGCAAAACCTCTCTTGCCTCCTCAATGCGCTTTAGTATTCGACGATCGCCAAAACGTCCTTCAACAAAGGTACGCACATCCCCGGCCAGCCCTTCAGGAAGAGGCGGCAGAAAAGCAACCACGTTTCCCCTGGAAACCGTAGCGTAATAGTTAACGACCATCTCAGACGGATTGGAAGCCGAAGGAATTCCCAAAGCATCAAAGGCCGAGACAACGTCCACGATGGGAGCTTCCGATGTCAAAAGCGAGATCTGGTTACTAGCCCGTTTCAAAATATCCGGAGGCAGCTGTCTTCCCGCAATACTCTGGAAAGCACCGCCCTTGAAATTTTGACCTAAGAAAATTTCAGGATAGGCCATTCCTTGCAGTAACACTTCAGGAGGAGTGGAAACCCACCACGACATCGATTTCAAATTGATCGGGCCTTCGCCAATCCTGGCATCCGTCAAAAGAATTCTGAGGGTAGCATGAGCATCATCCAAAATCTTTTGATCGATCTCCTTCGGGAAATATCGTTTTAAGTCGGCCCACCGCGTGTCCAGTTCAGAGATAGAGATGACTTCGGTGAATTCCTTATCCGCGCCGAAGATCACTCCGTGGGCTTCCGCAAACGTCGTTTGTCTGGGAGTTTTACTATTCAAATAGCTATTCGCTAGAGAATGGAACTCGTTGGGATCCATTGCCCGCTTAGAAACGATCAATCGCGAATCCATATCTTCCATGGCACGGGTGAGGCTTATCGCTTTTCGGTGAACATTGACTTGCGCTTCCGTTAAAGCCCGGCGACTCGTTAATAACCCTAAACGTCTCTCGAGATAAACCGAAGTGAGTCCTTCAGACAAAATTGAGTTTACCCCCGGCCACTCAGTGCTTGGCAAAGTCTCACGCACCAATTGATGATAGCCTCTGAGAGGAAGCGAGAGTGACAAACGCTCTTTAGCCATTTTATTTAATCGGCGCGATACTTCTTGATCGAGATAAGGCATCGGACTTAATTCCGCTGCTTCTAGCGCGTCCTTGGAAGGACGCAAGGAAGCGATGAGAATTCGGCGCGGATCCCCCATCTTTGCGGCAAGCGTATCAAAATCTTTTGCGGCCAATAGATCAATGAAGATTTTAAATTCTTCGGAAGCGGTGTCTTGGGGAAGTCCCGCGATATTCCATAAATTATGAAGTTCAGTCGAACGTTCGAGTAAAGCTAACTTGTCACGCCCTTGGGGAGTGGCCAACTCTTCGACTAAAGTTTGACCGCCCGCTTCGATCTCTCTCGAAGTTACTTTCCTAGGCAAATAATCTTTAAGCTTTGCGGCCATGGGATGATTTTCATCAAATAGGCCCGCCAAAACTTCTGCGACATCTTGATCAGTGGCAGGGCGATTATTGATAGCCCGTGCCGTAGCTCGCAATTGTCCATCCGAAGCCGCCATGACTTCAGTAATTCTCGTAAACACTAAGAGCTGACGGCCAGATTGCGCACTCTGAACTACGGGCGTGACAGGCCTTAATACAGCGGATGGCCGAATTAAAGAATCGCTACCCATCCAGCGAGTAAATTTCGAAGCACGTAATCCGCGTCCTACTTTCGTAATCCCTGTATTGAATACATCATAAGCCGTTTCAGGTACGCCAAGTACTCGTAACGACGTCGGCATGAGCTCGGCACTTAGAGACCTATTCCCCGCATGGAGGAAAGTTAAATTGTCCGCACTCAAAAAGGGAGTCGCCGAGTTCACTTGGGCACGACATTGCAACGCTCGCGTCATCGCCTCGGGATTTCCGCCCCCCTTAAGGGTTGCGATTCGCTTTTCTACAAGCACTTGGTATGACTTCGCCATATCCGCATCAAGCGCGAAGTTGCCGAAAGCATCGACACTAGAACCTAGCGCCTCTTTAAAAGCTTGCTGACTTCTCACTTCCAAGATTCCGTTAAGCTCTTTCGAACTTTTCCAACCGCCGGAAACTTCCTTCAGCTCCATCTCGCCAATGCCTAGAGTTTTGAGCTGCTTTACGAGCTGTCGCTTAGCGTACGCTTCCCCACCAAATTGACGAACGATTTTGGCCCACCCGCCCTTTAGCGCTTGGAAAGTCGGAGAAAAAATTTGCCAGGCCGAAAGCGCTAACCAGCCACGCCACATCCAGCCTAGAATACTTCCGCGATTCTCTTGGAGCTCTCGGTTCGAATCAGGAATCATAATTCCCGTCTCATCTTTCATGAGAGGTAAGTAGCCTTCGATCTCGGTGTCACGAATAGTGGTGAGCATCTCCATTCGTTTCGGACCGTAGTAGAGGAGTTCCCCCACTTCCATGCTGACTTGGTAGCCAAAGACGAGGGTTAACAAGACCTGACTGATGTGGGTTCCCGCCGTTAACATGGCCGTTCCGCCCACAGGTCCTTTAAAGAAGTAAGCACCGATGACGACGACACCTAAACCAACCGCGATGAAAGGTTCAATAAAGTCTTCGGCGGTTCGTTGTAACCAAGGGCGCTTGGTCTTTAGTTCATTGAGTAATCTAAAAGCTTGGTGATTGGCGCCTTCCGGCATGTAGTCATTCACGAAATCCATCACGTTGTCGAAATAGATAAGTTCGGCTTCTTTAATTTCCGTAGACGCTCTATCGAACTGCTCCTCATTTTCCATATTCTGAACGTCTAGTGCACAAAGTTTTTCCAAACGTCCGACAATGTTGTCGCCAATCTTTTGAGCGCCGCGCTGATATTCCAACATGAGAACTTTTTCGGTGTAATGGTCGCCGATGACGCCGACGACGGCTTGAAGACGCTTTTTGTTTTCTGGGGTGGCGGCGCCTAAAGAAGCCCATTCGGCAATCTTGCCTGCTTCAAAAAGAGCCCCTACGGCATAAGTTTCCGTATAGGCCGACCACGGAAGTTTCAGTTTTTCCGTATAACCCACCTGGTCCGCAAACTTTTGCAACATGCCGGGAATCTTGGCAGCTGCTGCAGGACTTAAAATCCAACCCGAGGCCATATTCTTAAATGAGGTTCCGAACGCACCGACTTGAATCGCAGGGCTATTGCCACGTTTGTTAAGGAGTGCCGTGCCTTCGAAAGGATACTTCGCACGCAATTCGTCAACTTGACGACGGAAGTCGATCCAGGCTTCGCGAACTTCAACCAATCGTTTAATTTCAGTTCCATTGGTGCTAATTCCCAAGAGCTTGGCTCGCGCGACGATAGCGGTAGCCGTTTCGCCGTCAGCTTTAATGAAACGATAGTCGCCACCCAATTGGTCGGTTTGCCCGCGCGACGTCAACCGGTCACGTTTAAGCGGACTATTCTCCCGAATATTCCATTCGCCGACCAATTCGTTCTTGAGGGCCACCATCTGTTGGTAAAGAGGGCGAGCCTTTTCATCGGTACTCACGCGGTAGGTTAAATAGCTCTTCGGATCCGAGACCCACTTCATATACGCTTCGGGACTTTGGAAAGCTGTGTAGGAATTTCGCTCACCCTGATGCACTGGCGTGGGACGATATCCGTAGGTTTCGCCCCATCCGGCCGTCTGCCATTTCGTGCCGAAAAGAGGGTTTATCGATCGGTCTAAGGTCCAATCAACGCCGGACAAAACCGCAGAGCCCGGAGCCCAGCTGGGATTGGTTACATAGGTACCATCGACCATGGTGCTACCCATGCGACGATCGCCAACCGCCACTAAGAAGTTTCGTTTTCCTTCGGCAATGATTCGCCAGTCTTCAGCGCGGCCCCAACTTTTCAAGACCCATTCCCAGCCGTCGAAGCTCTTCAAATTCCATTCGATATGATCGGTGACTTCTCGCATGAGGCCCGCAAGATGCATGTCTTTTAAAGGCCCTTGAGAAGTGCCGGTCGAGACATCCGGAACTTGCCCATAATGGTTCAAGTTCCAGTTCAATAAAGCCAAGAAGTAAGGATAGGTTCCCGCTTCAGTCGTAGCGCGGGCGTTTCTATCCGCTTGAAGCATCAAGACTCTGAGCTGACCATAAAGCGGAGAGGACTTGAATGCTTCGATAGAATCAAAAGTATCCCAAAGATGCCACTGACCGTCTTTGAAACGCTTCGCGGTGCGCTCAGTGAAAGCCGCTTTCGCTGCGGAGTCAGTATTAAGATCATCCATCCAGTTATCGAAGAGGAAAGTGGTTTCCGAAGGCTTTCCTTGGGGGCTCCAGTTCCAAGCGAAGTCCTTGGCTTTGGTAGGAATGAGATAGAAGGCTTCCGCTTTAGCCCCTTTTTCCTGGGCGTACTGTGCCCAAGCATCAATGAGAACGCCGTCGTACTCGCTCTCGGGAGCTTTTAGTTCACTGCCGCCCGAAAAATATTTATGCCAAAACTCAATGAGCTGAGCGTCCGGAGCACGCGTGTAGTCTTCGGTCACACGGAATGCCAAGACTCCCGTTTTGAACGGCTTCGCGACGAAAGTGTCTTTCTTTTTATTTTTGTCCTTGGCCTTAGCTTTAGCTTCTTTCTCTAACTGCGAGGTGGTCTTTAAGCCGTTTCGCTTCTCTTCAGTCGCAGCCACTTCTCTGTCGTGGGTTTCTTGAATTCTGGCTTCTTCAGCGAACAGAATCTCTCGAATGTCTTCGATAATCTGGTATCGCTCGGGAGCCGAGTAAGCATTGAATTCAAGATTACCCGTGCTTGAACGATCGTATTTGGCTTCCGTTTTCGGAATCACCAAATGATGCCGCACTAACCGGTAAGGAGTGTAAGTCACGAAGTCACTAAAGATTCCCCGCGTGATAGCATCAGCCGACGCCGAGTTTCCATTCATGGAGATCGTATCGAAAAACGCTGAGTTCTTTTTGGTTTGATCCCAATGAACGAACTTTTCTTTCAGACCCGCGATCCACTTCTCGTACGTAAAATCGGAATCGGTCGCTTCTTTAAATAGAATGCTCACATCCGACGGCGGAGTAACGGGAACTTCTGAATTCTGAGCCGCAGGCGGTACCGGAGCTTTTTCTCCCGAGGCCGCAGCTTTATCTCCAGGCGCTGGAGGTTTAGCTTGAGGATTCACTGGCACCTTGGCCGTATTTACCGCCGGAGGCTTCGTCTCGGTAGTTGTCGTACCTTTAGACTGAGCAGCAGGAGCCGAAGTCCCAGGCTTAGCGATTGTCGTCGTTGATGCTGTTTTCGGCGGCGCGGTCGGGGTTGCTTTGGGAATCCCAGCCGAAGGTTGATTTCCCGGAACGGTTTGTACTCCTGGTGTTGTTCCTACATTAGGCTTTCCTTGAGGATTCTTCTGGCCTTGGGGAACCGTATTTCCGGGAGCCGGAGGATTTTGTTTTGCCGCTCTACGGGAACTGGCCACTCTGGGATCCACGTCGGCTTCAGAAGCAATGTCCGAGGGATCAGATTGATCGGCGACTGTGTAACTACCCTGCTCGGCGGCAATTTGCTGTTGCCAGGCAATCATCGACGGCGGGGCATTGAGTAGTCCGTTGAGATAAGTCTGAACCAAAAGATAAAGTGCGCTTCTTTGTTCAGGATACAAAGCGGCCACGGCCTGCACTCGCTCTTTGGCTTCGGCAGAAGTTAACGCGACCGGTAGCTTCGATTTTTCTCCGAGCACCTTCTTGGCTATTTCGGGAGTCATTGATTCAAGGCCAAAAAAGGCTACCAAGCCTTCATTGTGCAACAGAATGCGATTCGACTCGGCAGTTCCAGGAGCTGACTTCACATCAGGGAAATTTGCCGTCGGTCCATGACGAAACCAAGCTTGTTTTTCGAGGGTACCTTTATCCGAAATAAGAGCGATCGGGCCAAAGTTTCGTTTGGCTCCGTGGAAAAGAGACGTCGCAGGTTCCACTACCTCTTCCCAATACTCAAGCGCCGTTCCGGGAAGCACTCGTTTATGAGCAGTCCAATCCGCATCAATCTTAATGCGGATCGCGGCAGTGCGTTTTTCTAACGTCGCACAAGCTTCTTTAATCGACGGAAAGGAGTAATCGTCAAAATTTACTCCCGTCACGCCATTTTGACTGACGTGCGCCGCGAGTTTCAAAATTACATTAGTAAACGTATCTTTTTTCTCAGCTTCAGTCCGCTTCTCTTTTAAGTTCCAGACTTCTTTCAAGCGATGGACGGAATGACCCGCTTCATTGGCTAGTCTTTTGAGTTTTTCACCGTCAGTTACGGCTCTCACCACGGCTTCAAACGCTTTGGGAGCGCTAATAAGCCTCGCATCTTGTAGCAAACTATAGAAATACTGATTCGAAAAGCTCACCGCGGCTCGAGTGTCGTTACCGGCCTTACAATAAGCGTCGAGGTCATCTAAATATTCGCTGGCGATTCCCGCATCGACCGGAGCTACGCCTTTGGAAACTTTTGCGATCTCATTCAAGTCGCTTAGCATCAGCTCAGGAGTGATGGATTGGGTACCAGCCTTTGCCGTCTTAGCGGTAAGAACCAAAGGTTTCCCGAAGAAATCGGTCGACGTTTTAAGAAAATTATCCTGGAAATAAGCCGACCACACATCGACTCTCAACTCTTCAGCAAGAGCGAGTCTCGCGGTTTTCGCTTCAGGAAGTAAGGGAAGATAGTTCGCAAGGATGCGCTCTAGATCAGTCACTGCTCTTAAACTAACTCGCGCGCGCTCTTGCCTCTCCGTAAGAATTGCTATCTTTTCAATGGCGTTTTTTCGGGTTTCCGCATCGTCAAATTTCCCGTGAGCATCATAACCAATTAATTTCTTCAAAACGGGGTCAGAAGCCCAGCGTCTCGTTAGTTCTATATAACCCAAGAGGCCGACCTCTTTCCGATCTAACGACCACAACTTTTCTTGGATACTGTCGATAGCCTTTTGGAGCTCTTCTATCTCTTTGGAAGGATCTTGCTTGGGGGCCTCGGCAACAACCATCAACGTGGAAATATGTTTTCGGAACGGCTCGTAAGCGGGGAGAAGAACGTCCGGCAACCCGTTGATAAAATCGTCTTTCGCCCAAGTAGAGGTCGCGCTCTTCGCACTACGGCCTAATACAAACACCGGTATTCTCGAAAAGAGAAAGCGCACATGCCCGTATTTGGCTTTCAGAGCGTCAAGCTTCGTCTCGACTTTCGCTTCCACTGTAGGAGCGACGGCGGCAGCAGGCTTAGCTCCCGGAGTTTTAGCCGCTTGAGCCTTAGCTAACGCTTCAACTTTTGCAGCAGCCGCGATTTTAGCATCGGCGTCGGCTTTTACCTTGGCTTGGGCTTCTACAATCGCCTTCTTCTCCTCTTCAGGTTTTTTATCAAATTCTGCATTCTTGTCGGCTTCGACCTGGGCTTCTGCTTTTGCGTCTTCGATGGCGATCCGGACCTGTTCGCGCGTTGCTTCCATTCGGTTTTTCCACGACTCAAATAGGTCCAATTCCTTGATCTTCTCTTTTGTGAAATAGTCCGAAGCGATCAGAAGCGCGATGCCGCTCTTGTCCTTGTGCTCCTTCGCGCGAATGCGCAGGGAGTATTCCGAAAGGAAAGCGTCCACTTCCGGTAAAAGTGTTTTGGCATCTTCGGGCAAGGCCGAGAGGTCGTCAATTTGTGCCACTTCCTGGCCGTACCATCCGTCTCGTAAGATCGAGGTGCGAGTGTTGACCGCTACGTCGTAGGCTTTTTGAGCTTTTTGCTGCGCCGTAGAGGGCATATTCTCGGGGCCCGCGACCGAAAGGATTCCATCAAGACGCTTGTAGTCGGTGTCCCATTTGCCTTCTGAGAACTTTCCGTCTTGTAGCCACAGCTGGACGTAGAAACCTTTGATGGGCGCTTGGGGATTTTTCGCATCAGGCTCCATTTTGATAGGCGAAATAATTCTTAAGTTCGATTTTTTTACCGATATAAATTCGCCATCTTTGAAGGTCTTTCCCGTCTGTCTCCAAACTTTTACCCACTCCGCTTTTTGAGTTTCTGGCTCTTTGTCTTTTGCGGGAATCGCCTTGGCAGCAATGGTGGGAACCGTAAAATCAGGTTTACCGTTAACGCCATCCCACGAACCCACGGAAATGAATACATTGAAAGGCTCGTCAGTGCCGACCTTGGCGGCATCGTCTTTCAATTTTTTAAGGGTACTTTCACCTTTGTACTCGATCCCCTTGGTTCCGAATTCGTCGATGAAGCCAGAAGCCAACGCTTGACGAGTTCCGAACATGGCCCGCTCTTCGAAAAATTTCGGCAAATATTGATTATTGAAAACCGCAGTAGCTTCCGAAAACCAATGTAAAGAATCTTTGCCGTCGGCGTCTTTGTATTCCAAAGCAAACTTCGCCCACAGATCAGCCGAATCTAAAGCTTTGTTGGCGTGTAACACGCCAGTGGCTTCGACAAATCCGTTTAAGTTCTTTACGAGCTTTTCTAAGGTCTCTTCCTGAGCCTTATAGGTCTTGTGCATTTCAAGAATCTGGTCAGCCGCTTTTTTAGGATCGATTTTTCCAATGATGATCTCTCGGTTGTGAATACGTGCGAGCGTTTCTTCAAACAGAACACGCCACGCTTTGTCGTCGCCCTCTTTAGGTTTTCGGGCTAACACCGGTCGTAGATAGTTGTCATAGATGGACGCCGCGAAAGCCTTTTGGGCTTTTTCGTAGGTTTTGGTCGCTTCCGTGGGACTTTTCGTCGACCATTCTCTAAGCGTCCCAAACCCAGCCGCTCGGATTTTCTTACCCATTCCCCGGTCCTTTTTGGGATTGGCCTCTAAGGTTTCATTGAACCTAGAGATGAATAACGTCGTTAGGGTATCGGTGTCTTCGACGACGGCTTGGTCAATGGTTCCGTCTGTCCTCTCTACTCCTTGAACAAAACTCTTACGCACCAATTCGTCCTTAAAGCCTTTGGCCTTCATCTTTTTCGCAAGGTCTTTATGGGTACGAGAAACGAGCGACTGCAAGCCCTTCTTAATGATGTCGTAGTCTTTTCCATTAGCCGGATTGGTCATCCCAGCGACAGGATCCAACGTAAAGAAAGGATACTGCCCTTCTCTTCCGAATCCATCGCCCACCTGAAAGGGCGCGGGGGCTAACGTAGCGTCCTGAACCTTGCCTTCTTTGTAGGCATAGTTGGTGTTGCTGAAAGGATTGATCCAACCAGAAACTCCGCCCGGAAGCAGGGCCGGGAGCATTCCGTTACCTAACTCATTTTGATGCATGTACTGCGCGGCTTGATCTGCTTTTACCGCTTCGTCGTAGAGAGGCATTAATTCGCGAACTCGCTTTAAAGCAATGTCATCGGCTTCTGCCGCCGGATTCACCTTCTTTTCGAAGCTGGCGTGGGCCATCAGTCGCTTAGTCACCGATAGGGCCATTCGGTTCAATTCGGGCTCAAACTCGGGAGAGGCCAAGTACGTTTCCCATTGAGAGCGATAGGTGGAATCCCAAAGAAATTCAAAATATGCCGCCATAGCTTCGCTAGAAGCCAGACGAACCGCATTGGCTCCATAGATCTCTAGAGCATCGGAAAGAGAAAAGAGAATCACTTCGCGAACCATTCGATCGACGATGGCGTTGCGAGCTTCAAACTCCTTATCGGAGAGTTTTGCGAGATCCGCTTGAATTAGTAGCGACCAAAGCGTGAGCTTAGCACCGAATAGGCCCGCCAAGTCTTGTGATGCCGTTTTCTTGCCTTCCCGAATGCGCTCTTCGAAAGGCATCGAGCGAATCAAAGAGGCGGCTAGACCCGCATTGCCCGCTTCTGCATCCCCTTGGACTTCAGCCTCGGCTCCTTCTTCTTTGCCTTCGCTTTCGTCTTTGGCTTTAGCTTCTGCCGCTTTTTGTTTCTTGGCTTCCGTTGGCTGAATCAACGCATTCTGGGCCATTTCTGCGATCGCCTGATCTCGTTTACCGGTCAGCTCTTTGGAGGCGGCGAGAACTAACTCGTTCGCCGTATGATAAAAAGAGGTCGTAGTATTCAACGGCGGTACGGGCAGTTCAATTTCACCTTCTCGATAGGACTTTTCTAAATCGGTGGCGGCCTCTGATAAATGGCCTACCCAAGCCTGTTGAGGAGAAAGATTACTTAGATCGTTAAAAAGAGCTATGTAACCATCGACGTCTTTATTGAAACAAGCTTCGGGAATTTTGAGCTGACTATTTTTGGGCAAAAACGAGTTTGCTGCCGCCAACTCCACCATACGACCCTTAATCGAAAGTTTTTTGGTCGCATTGAGATAGGATTTAAAGGGCTTTTGCTGGGGATTGCGAGGATCCGGAGGCAAAAGCTCCAGCATAATCCTTTCGTCCATCTCTTGAACGTTTTCTTCTTTCGCATCGCAAAGGCAGTATTGGCCGTCTTGAAACTCTTGGGTGGTCGCCGGAACTCCGCAAACCTTCGCTTTGGTGCTGCATGCTACGTAATGGGGTAACAGTTCGGTCGTCTTAAAAGCTTCCACTACGCGGTTTTGATTAATCTTCGACTTCGCTTGGTCCACAGGTAGTGCTCTATCGACTTGGACTAGCTTGCTTCCCAGGCTTTCTGAAAGCACCAATTCTGGCGGATCTTCCATGCCACCGTCTTGACGGTGCAGGCGAGCTTTTTCCACGATAAAACGCGTGTATTTTCGAAGCCCGTGCATGAGGAGCATAAGATGACTAAGTTCAAACTGACTGATGGGATCGTTCGCATCAATCTTTTTCATAATCTCGGCCATAGGCGAGTTCATGAATTCTTTGGACTCATCCTTCATCCGCTTTAAGAGCTTGCCGACCAGTTCGGGTTGCTTGCCCGTTTCGTCATACAATTCCTGATTGCGCGGGAAGTGGGGCTGGCACATCACTCCATTGAGAGTGACCTCATCATCGTTTTTGGGAATCTCTTTGAAAGGATCGAATCGATAGGCCACCTGCCCAATCTCTTTTTCCCGGCCTTCCAAAAACTTGACGTAAGCGTCTTGCGCCTTTTTTAGATTTTCGATCACGTCGGGGAGCGGGACGTCTTGGGGATTTACGGCGCCGAAAGGATTTTTGCATTGAGCATAGGGCTGAAAATAGACGAGGTAATCGGAGACCAGAAACTGATGCATTCCAGGGATGCGGGCTTTTACCACTGCGCCTAATTGCCAATAGGCGATGTGAAGGGCCCGGCGAAGCTCTTCTCTATCTTTGGAATCCTTCTTAGGAGGGGTGACGTTTTTTGGCGCGACCGCAGTCTTAGCCTTGGGGTCGGCTTTGGCATCGGCTTTTGCCTGGGGCGCTGGAGCTTTAGGATCGGCTGCTTTGGCTTGATTGGCTTGAGGTTTGTTCGCATCGGCAGGAGCTGCCGCATTAGCTTGAGGACTCTTCGGAGGTGTCGCCGCGACTTGGGCCCATACGGAAGGCGGAATCAATAGGTAGAAGCACAGATAAAATGTGATTACCTGCCTAATCATCGCTCCCCAAAACCACCCATTCTCGACGACTCTTCCCCCCTTCAGCCTGCGCTACCCCAGCGCCGACTTCCAAAAGGGAACTTCTTTAACGTTATTTGTGTGTGTGTTTTATACAGGGTTTGACGCAAAGAGTCAAGCAATTGAATTAGTGATTTTAACGCAACCTTTCACTTGATTTACTTCGCAGCCCTGTGTCATAAGAACCGGACCTAGCTAACAGAAGATTCGTCCCCTATTTGGGGGGAGGTGGATTTGTGTTGGTTTATTTAACAACGGTATCAGTGAGGAAAAAACACATGAAAGCTAATAAGTTAAGTTGGATTTTAAAGCTCTCGGTTGCAGGTGCCCTTTTTGGGCAACTCGTAATGGGAGCCGGTCTCGCGCCTGAAATGGTGACTTTGATCAATTCGTTAAAAATTGCCGAAACTAGAACCGGCGTCGCTGGAGCAGAAGCTGCTTTCGCGGAAAATTTTGCAGGAGCTTCTAAGACCTGGACCGCCGGCTTTAAGATTCTCGCAGCACGAGTCGTCGCGAAGGAAATTGACGTTAACGCTTTCCGCGCTTTCGCCGAAGCCAACAGCTTGACGCCAAACGTAACTTTAAGTGGGATCAGCGAACTCTCCAAAAAGGGAAAAGCTATCACCCTCAAAAGTTTGAGCGAGACTACGTCTATCGCTTCTTACGTGAAGTCGCTTTCGAATAAGCAAGCTCAGACAGCGGTCGTAGGACTTCCCAAGCAACAAGCTACGGGTATCCAACTCGCCGCTGCAGGCGCTACGGGTTTTGTCGCTACCTACTTAGGAGCTGGCTGGCTCTTTAAAGGTGGCGCTGCTGAACGGTTCGCCAAAATTTCGAACTGCGATACCAGTGCGTGCATTCTCGAGAAAACGGAAATCGGTGAAGTCGTTGCTGCAGCGCTTGAAGCTCGCCTTCTCATGAAAGATGTCGCTGGCGGCGTCGAGATGGTGGACGAAGCCCTCACTGATTGGTACGAAGGCATCTACCTTGGCATGCTAGCCGGTGGTCAAGATGCGAAAAGCGGAGTGAAATGGATGGCTGATGATTTATTCCGAAAACATTTAGGCGTGGCTGCTTTGGCGGCTTACGACGGTATGAGAAATATCGCAAAGGCTGCTAAACTAGAGGGGGCTTTGGTATATTTGGGGAAGCGCCCCGAATTGAAACTTTGTCTTCAAGGTCGTAGCCAGGACGCAGCGTCGACGGTAGCTCCTACCCTCGCCCCCTAAAGATCACTTGATACCGTTTAAGGGCCTGTCTTCGGACAGGCCCTTTTTTTTTGCTCTGAAAGGCACAGGAAGTAACGAATAATGGGGAGTGATGGCAACCCCTACGCCTAGTTCTAGACTGAGGCGTAAAGGCCAGGGAATAGAGCGAGAGCAAGAGAAAGCTGGACGACTCGGACACTAGAAAAGCTTCTAGGGATTTGTTTGCGGACGTCAGGCCAGAGTTAGGGGAAGAGAATCGGAGAGAGAAAACGACGATCACCCCGTGCCTCATGGCCGGGATGATCGTCCTCGAAAAGATTCATCGCCTATAGGTTATCGTCTTATTTTACTTCAGGTGCTGGCGTTGCTGGAGGCTCGACGGGAGCCTGTGGCTCCGGCGGATTTTGGGTCGCCTCAGCCCTCAGCTTTTCTTTAGCCGCTTTAATCTCAGCTTCTTGCTTATCGTCTAGCTTGAGAGGGTTCTCCGTGGTGTCTACCAGTCCTGGAGTCTTATCCAAAGTAGCGATGCCCTCTTCCAAGTACTTGACGAGATCAGCGTATTTTCCTTCTTCAAGCGCCTTAATATCCGCTAGGAATTTCGTTCGTTTCTTCTTATCGTATTTCGACAAGGCTTCTAACCATTCTAGATAAGCACTGTGGTAGCGAGAAGCAAACAACATGGCCCTGGGAGATTCCACCGCTAAATTATCAATCATCTCTTCGAGGGTCGGCTGTCTATTTTCTGGATTAAGGGTTTCCACATCGCGATCTCTGACTGCTGGGAGATTATTAAGCGCGGCAAGAGTGGGTTTGCTCTTTAGCTTTTCCCAAAGCGTTAGCCAAAAGAGACGGTAGTAGCGAACGCTTAGTTCTTTTTCAGGATCAGGAATGGCGACTCCAAGCCGCGTGGCTAACTCCTCTACCTTTTTTGCCGCTTCGACATCTTCAGGCCCCTTTTCCGTGGGATCTTTTCGCTGACTTAAATAGTCCATTTGGGCGAAGAGATGACTCTGTTTTACGAGTTCCACAGAAGCCGGATCTTTCACGCTGACCGGGCATTTCAGAGTCTTAAAAATGCCACCGTACTTTGTCTTCATATCCGCCCATTCCACCTCTACTACCAGAGCAAGGGCTTGTTCGTTGAGAATGATGTTGTTAAAGATGGCTTGGGCTTCGTCGGCTTTGAGCGCGGTATCAACCTTTTTACCTTGTTCTTGAAGGCGAAGGGGCTCTTCGGCAATAAACCGAATGGTGCTGTAGCCACCAAAAATCAAAGTCCCTAAAAGAACTGCTGGGAGAGAGGTACGAATCACTCGGTTTCGGAATTGCTTAGCCACGCTAGGAGCACCAAATGGTCTCGTAAACCACGGCAGGCCGTGAGTGGATTTGTTGCCGTAACTGAAGGCTCGCCAAGTAGCACCGCGTGAAGTCGTTTCAGCCGCTACTTCTTCAACATAGCGAGCGGATTCCGCGAGCATCTTGGAACGGTCGGCGACCTTGGTGGTCACTCCGGTGACATCCGATAAAAAGAGATCGGGGTCCGCTAGTTTTGCCGTAATCTGCCCAGGCTTAAGCCCGAGGCGAATCTCGAGTGACTTGCCTAAGTCTTTTAAAAGCTCGTACTCCCGCTGGTTGAGAGCGTGATAATCGTTAAAAGCGTCCACAAGCTCTTGGAGGGTCGTGACGCGAACCCCGCTCGGAGCAACCGTCGGGAATTCAGTCAATCCCTGCTCTTTTAGTTTCGCTATGACCTTACTTTTCACCGACTCAGGAGCGTGATCGAAAAATAGTTTTGCCTCTTCGGATTTAGCATTAATAAAAAGCTCGTATACTTTTTGGTCGGCCTTTACGATGGATCCTTGCATCCGGCTCCATTCGATCTGGTTTCGCAATTCCACCAGCCCTTCGATCTTTTTGAGGAGATCCTTTGCTTCCGTGGCGAGCCCCTTGGTACCTTCGACTTTTTTTAGTGCGTCGGTGATATGGGTCGTAACGTCAGCCCAGTCAGCTCCCCCGTCGGAGCTCTTCGCTAATAAGGCTTCGAACTTTTCAGCCAAATCTTTGGGCATTTTTTTCTTTTGCAACAACTTGAGGAGGTCATCGTGATCTTTTACCCACTCGGCGTTGTTTTTAGACTGTTTCAACAAGTTAAATTCTTTGAGAGCTTTAGAGCGAATGGAATTCCATCTCATGCGGTACACGACGGCAGTGGGAAGAATCGTCATCACCATCAGAGGATAAAAGCGTTTCGAATCAGTCCATGAATCTCCCGCGATTCTGGTGAGCATCGAAAAATTCGTCTCTTTGCCGTTATTTGCCAAATCGGGACTCTTCGCATCGATAGCGGCTTGATCGATTTTATCGTATTTACCTGGCTCTACTTTGCGTGGGCCGGGTAATCCACCAGGCAAGGTTTCCGCCTTAGTGACAGGCGCTGCCGGATCTTGGGCAGGTGTCGCTTCTTCTTTTTTAGCTTCAGTCTCGGGCGGATTCGTGGCCGGATCGGGGATCGCCGCCTGCGGATCTGCCGGACCTATGGGATCTTGGTGACCTACCGGAGGTGTCGGAGCGGGTTCTTTTTCCGGTTCTTGTTTTTGTGCGGGCTCCGTTTTAGCAGGTGGAGTGGCTACCTTGGGTTCATCGGCAAATACGGGATACGCAGGACAAAGCAAAGAAATGATAACGGCGCACGAGACGAGCCGCTGAAGTAACCCATGGAACCCCTTCATAACTTCCCCTTAAAAGATAAATTAGTTGACGCACCATATCATATTCAAGTGCAAACGGGAACCTCAAAGAAACAACTTGATGCATTGTGTCAAATCAGTATAATGCGGGCATTCATGGTTTAAATCTTGGGGGTTTCTAATAGTGAAGTGGGTACTTCACATTCCAAACATCGCTCCGGCTCTACTACTCTCGATTTGCTTTGTGCTTAATCCGGCTGCACTTGGTGCGCCGACATCCGCCCAACGTTTTGTGGATCGCGCCAAGGTCATCGCTGCAGAAGCGGATTCGATCATCGTAGAAGCGATGAAAAATGAGCGGCCCGACAAACGTGAAGGGTTGCGACTTAGGGCCGAGTCGGGAAAAGACGCGATCAAAAACGAACTCGATCCCTTGTTCGTGACGGCCCTTTCGGAAACCTTAGAACAGTTTGAATCGCCTTCCGGCGCCTATCTGCAAAAATTAAAAGATGAAGTGAAAGCCGACATCGCCAAGATTCGCGGAACCTCAGATGAGAAAAACACTCCTTTGGTGGAACATGGCACGATTAACCTGGAACAAGCGGACGAAAGGCTTCGCCCCATCATTCAGAGTTATCTGAGATTAGGACAAACCGAACCCGTAGAGCTCTTACTTAAGATATGCCAGGCCTATGTCTCACTTCCCGTCTCTTATTTGGCCTACTCTCATGTGGAATATACCGCGACTCACGCTAACGAACCCAATCTTCCCTGGGATGCCTATCTTCTCGCCTTTCAAGATTTCGAATATGCGATGAGTTTCGTACGCGCGTTCTTCCCCGATCTCCCGGATTACTCTTTCGGACAGATCTCAAATCAAAAGTACGAAAAACAGGTCATACAGCCTTTCCTCGATAGCTTCGCCAGCGGCAAAGGAAAGTTGCCGCCTGAACCAGAAGCGCGACTCACAAGCACGCTGCAAGGATTTGGAAAGACCGTCGGCAACATCGAATTCTATCGCATGCTTTTCTTTCCTCGGCAGGCCGCTGACGGAATCCTCCGCCATTTAACGATATCCCTCCTTTCAAAAAAAGGAGCGGGAGAATGCGTGTCCCTGGCGAATGGAAACTCCACGCAAGACGGAGGGGGATGTTTCGCCCCGGCCTATTTCCGCAAAGGAATGGATCGCTACCAAAACTACTACCAACGCGTGTCCGACTTTGGCGCGGTCGAAATTTTACAGAGCTACATCATAGATTACCTAAAGGGAGAATATGGGGACTTGGCTGAGGACGCCGGTTCCGCATACCACACCCTAAAAGAAAACATCGTAGGGTTAGGATTGGGAAATGCCGTTCCTCAGTTAAAAGAAAAATGGCCGAAAGTACTGGAAGCCCTCTTTGCTGAAGACGCGCTTAAGAAAATGCTCGGGGGAGATAAGTCAGGCCTCGAAATTTTCGTTTTTCTAAAAAACACCCTACTCACTAATGGCGTGGGCGTAAGGGAGGAGATGAATCGTTTGGTGGAATCCGGGTTCCATACGGATTTCTCGGCCGATATGACAGCGATTAGCGCCTTACAATTTGCTTTCAAGACCAATGTGCTCGAGCCCCTAATGGAAAAGAGCAAACTTCCCGAAGACCCGAAGGTACTCGAGCGCTACGAAACGAAGATTGCCTCCATCGAGAAGTCATCGCCCAAAGGCTTTCCCATCGGTTTTAGTGAAAAGCTCCGTCTTAAAGAAGATGCCGTTCTTGAACAACTGGAATCCAAGCTCGTTAAATTCGCCGCTATTGATCCCTGGTGTCCCTTTTTCAACGATGCGACGAAAACTCGCGATCAAAAGATCATGGAGAGTCCGTGGGTGATTCACACTGAGACCATGGCTCATGACAAAAAGCCCACGGTCACCGAGGGAGCGAATGGAATCCAGAAGGTCGTTCAATTTTATAAATCGAGTTTCGCCAATGCCTACTCCATTCAAAATGCGGAAGCCCCCGAAAAGATGTTTGCTGGCATTGCCGTCAGAATGTCGCTTGGCATGATCATCCCCAATATTGTCCAAGCCCGACTACTCATGGCCGATTTCATGGGTGAGGACAACGGGACAACTTCTCGAGATTATGACCTCGAGGAAACGGGTGAAGACAAAGAAACCCTAATGAGCTTTGCCGATAAGAGGTACAAGTTCTACCCGCACTCGGTGCTGATAGGACTGAGCCATGAAGCCTTCGAAGGCATGATCCATCGTTTTGGAATGAGAAAATTTCGTCAAGGGCTAGCGGATCAAAAAATTACGGACCAAGATGAAGTGGCCAGACTTGCTGCAGTTTATGAGGAAACTTTTAGTTACGCCAAAGCCCGCAATCAATTCGCCAAGCAATTTCGTCTAGAGATGAAAGGAGCGGCAGAAGTCGCAACAAAATGGACGAAGCAAATCGACGATCTAAAAAAGAATGGGTTCACCACAGGTGCGCCTACCCTGCTTGACGATCTTCTGCCGAACGCCAGTCCTGAAATGAAGCAACAGATGAAAGCAGCGCTTGGGCCCGGCGCGGGAAATGGTCTCAATAGAAGCTCCGCCCAATGGATTAGCATCTTCAGAAGAACGGCGGAAGTCAGCGACCGCCCCGAGTGGAAAGGCAAACTAGATTCGGATAGCCACAGAAGCATCTACCAAATCGCTCTTAAGCTGCCTGAATCCACCAGAGAACTCACCCGGGATGAATTTCGAGAGCAGTTCAGGCGTTATGCAAAGAGCGAGGTAGGAGGCGCGATCTGGGCCACCCTGATGGGTTACGGCAATGAGGCTGAAGGTTTCCGGCCCGAACAGCTCATGAATATCTATGAGCTGGCTAGTAACAATTACCATCGACGATTGGAGTATATGGAGTACGGGCGAGATCTCGTCCTCTTTCGGTTTCCCGCGCTAAAGTTGAAAGACGTTTACAAGACCTATGACGGCAGCGAAACGCAATATCGTCAGGTCATGAAAGCCTACTTAGCAAACGCGGTTCAAGAAGCGACCAAGTGGCAGAAGTTGGGATCCCTGAGCTATTGGGATCACGGTAAGGAGTATTTGTGGCCGGTAGGAGACGATCTCAGACAAGCCAATAAAATTATCGACGAAGCGATCCCGAATTTGCCGCTCATGGAAATGATTCTCAGGACGTATCCCGACCAAAAAGCTTTTATCTGTGGGCAACAGCTGAAACGACAGCTGAGCCAAGAGTGGTGGGACAAATGGTTTATGGGCCCTGGTAGAGCGGGCGGAGCCACCGTCGCTTTCGTCGGATCCGTGGGAATGATTCTCGCCGTTCCCTGCGCTCCTGCCACCGTAGCCGTGGGAGCGGGAGTCGTAGCCGTTGTCGCGGTCGTCTCCACTTTCCGCGCGTTGGCTAGAGCTTATGAAGTGGATGCCGCTCGTAATTGGCAGAACGCAACTTCTGGCCAAATGGGCTTTTTCGAAGACGCCAGAAATCTGGATTACATTCGCGAGAGCCAGAAAAGGGCCGATGAAGCTTTTTGGGTCGCTGCAGGAGATGTGGCGCTGACAGCCCTAAGTGTTGCCCCCCTCGCTCCTAACATTGGAAGGTTCGCGGTAACTGTGGGTCGAGGGGCTTATGCCGCGGGACCGATCGGAAGTTTCAAGTTCGTAGTCCGAATGCCGCTGCGGCTGTTTTCCCGATCCGTGGCCGTTGCTAATACCGCGGCACAACCCGCGATTCGCGCCGGCATATTAGCCGAGCAATCAGAAACGTTCTTAGCAAGACTTTGGAACGCTATCGTGATGCCAGTTACCGATGCCGCCGGCCCTTCTTCTTTGGTAGAAAAATCAGCCCATATGGGGGCATGGGCGCTCACCGAATACAACAACGCCCTTTTTACTTGGGCCGGACTTCGTCTGGCTAATACCTGGAGAGCCACAGGAGTTGCTTTGACCTGGGACGTGACTACCCTCACGCCCATCGGAATGCTGATCTTCAATAGCATTCAGGAAAGTGCAACCGCAGCGGCGATGGATCGCGTTCGAGAAGACCGAGAAAATAATTTAGATCTGATCCAATACGTCAATGGCGGATATATTCGCCATTCCGAGTTGCGCGGAGTGATGGAGATGGACGCCAAGCTCATCGACAAGCTATCCAAGTCTTACGCTTCTCAGATTAAAAATGCGAAAAAGTTCTTGGACTCGAGCGACAAGGACACGCAATCGGGAGCCGATTATGTAGCCGCTCTCAAGCAATACGAGCCAAAGTTGAAGGAAAAAGTCGATGCCTTCAAGGCAAAAGGGGATAAAAGCTCCTTCGACTACATCATTACGAAGAGACGCTATGACGAAGCAAAATGGTTGATGAAAGGTATTCAAGCATCAGGTATTCAATAAATCCTATTTTTTGGAGGTAAGTAAGATGAACGTTCGCTCAAATATGATTCAAGGGTTAGTTCTCATTCCCTTTTTAGTCTTGATCAGCTGTTCCAGTCAGCCCACGAAGGTAGCGCATGTCGCTCCGGCTCGTACGGTGTTTACGATTCTTCATGCATCGAACCGACAAGGAACTCTTGAGCCGTGTGGCTGCGAGAAAAATCCGTTCGGGGGTATCGACCGAGAGAAGAATGCGGTCGAACGGTTTAGAAGCGAAGGAAATGCTTTATTCTATGTCGATGCGGGAAACACTTTTCTTGACGCTAAAGCGAATAAGCCGACGTCACGTCACCACAAAGACAAGGCCAAAAACATTATCGGGATGCTGAACACTATTGGTCTTGATGCGCTTTCGCCGGGACCGATCGATTACACCATGGGTTTAGACTCCCTTAAAGAGCTAGCTCAAAGTTCTCAGTTTCCCTTTGTAAGTACCAATGTGGTGGATAGCTCGGGCAACACGCCCTTTTCTCCCTACGCTCTCATTGAGAAGAAGGGACTTATCATCGCCTTCGTCTCGGCAACTCCCTCAGTTCCTGAAAACTCGGGGGCATCGGTTAAGTCGCTTGAATCGGTTCTGCCTCAGACGATTCAAGAGCTCCGTAAAAAGAGCGATGTCGTGGTCCTTCTCTCTCAGATGGGAATGGAACAGGACGATACGTTAGCCAAATCGTTAGACGTCGATATCATTATCGGATCAGATCCTTCTCATTCGAGTGATACGCCTTTCGTGTTAGAGAAAGGGAAGACACTGCTAGTAGATACTTCCAATTATGGCTATCGATTAGGTAAGCTCGATATCGATCTTCGTCTTCCTTTTGCTGGCTTCTCTTCCTCTAAAGCCATCGCCGAAAATCTTTCTCTAATCAAAGTCGCAGAGAAGTATGCAGCGGCAAAGCCCAAGGACCTTAAACGCCAAGAGTATGTCGCTTCTTTGAAACGCAAATCGTTAGTGACTCCGATTGCCGGAGGATCTGACTTTCAACATCAGATGATTCCTTTGGATCAGAAGCATTTTGGGCAACCAAACGAAGTTTCCAAGCTTATGCAACAAAGCAAAAAACAAATTCGCCTACGCTCACTGAGCGAATAGGCAAAATGCTCTCTCCCAACCCAACAGATGTCCGTCGGCATTTCGCAAGAAACGCCGACGGACATCTTTTTTTGCCCACTTCAGCGCCTAACAAATTGCGAATTCTGATAGGGGACTATACATTTTGATGATCGCTATCACCATCTGTAAGTAATTGATTTCTAATGCGTATTCTGACCCGCCGAATTGTGTACGTCCAAAACGGTGACGTTCTTAGTCGGTATTAGGGGGCGAAGACTAGGCATTGGTATGCTGGCACCACCGTTGCAATCTATCCCCTCCGTAACTGGCAAATCGTTGAAGTGAAAAATGACCGTTAGTTGTTGTGATTTAAACTCGTTTGTTGTGGACCGTTTGTTGTTGCTGAAGTGGACCGTTAGTTTTTGTTGCAGTGGAGCGTTCGTTGTTGTTGCAGAAGTGGTTTTGGAGTTTTGATTTGCCTCGTCCCCTACCCCCCAGGCTCTCGAAAGAGAGCTAGGCAGTTTAAGGCTTAGTGAGGTGGTCCGGAAGTGGTTCCAGCCATCTCACTAAGCTACTGTCTCTTTTTAGTTAAATCCCAAAGAAATTGAAGGCCGAGCTGACTTACGTTATGAATCTCCACATGGGTGGGGGAAAATGGCATGCGTCTGTCGATCTGCGTTTTGTTTTCAGGTCTTGTTATTTCCATGAATACGATAGCCGGCGAAGTGGATATTTGCGGGCCTCACGTGACTAAAGAGGCCACTGTAGATTCCCTTCGAATCGCGGCAGTCCAATATCCGATGACAGCTCAGGCTTCTCCAGAGGCTTGGCGAGCCAAGATAGAAGCCTATGTGAAGCGCGCCGCGGAGGGAAAGGCCGGCGTTGTCCTCTTTCCCGAATTACTTTCGATGGAAGGCATGACCCTGTACGACCCTGAAGGGCGCAATCCCAGAGAAGCCATCCGAAAGGTAGCCCGGGAGCTGACCCCGCAGTTCGACTCCGTATTCAAAACGCTTTCCAAAGAATACGGGATCACCATCATTTCCGGATCGTGGCCTGAGATCGAAGGAGTGGAAGTAAAGAATGTCGCGAGAGTCTACTCCGGCGGCAATTTACTCCACGCTCAGACAAAAAATCATCTTACTTATGGGGAGATTACCGATTATGAAATCACTGGTGCCACAGGCAACGCGCTTTCGTTTCAACTTCCCGGCGGCATCACGGCTGCTATCGCAATTTGTTTTGATTCCGAATTTCCCAATTTCTTGCCGGCAAGTTCAGGAACCATTCCTGAAGTGATCTTCGTTCCTTCGATGACGAGCGATGATAACGGTCGCCATCGCGTAGCGCGAAGCGCTTCGGCACGAGCGGTTGAATATCACGCTTACGTCGTCGTCACCGGCACGGTGGGCGGTTCAGCCCAAGATCCCGTGTTCGGAACTAACGTGGCGCAAGCCAAAGTATTTGAGCCTTCAGATAAACTCTTTCCCTCCGATGGCCTTGCTGCACAAGGACAATTGAACGCCGACCAGATCCTTTTTCACGATCTTGACTTGAAGCGTCTTCGCGAAAGTCGACGATCAAGTCATGTTTTTCCTGCAAAAATATTACATGAAGCAGCATCTTCCAATATCCTTATCCCATAAGACTATCGTCGATTGAGACGCGTAGCTCCCACTGCAATGCATTCCAACAGTTGTTAACGTTTTGCGTCCTAACTTTTGACCCTTATCTCGCGAAGCGTAATTGTCAGGGGAATAGACATGGGGTGGGGATCGCTCTCTTATGCGAATTCCCCAAAATTGATCTCGGGTTTTAGCCGGCAGGCGCGAAGTTTTGTTCGAAAAAATGCGTTTCGCCGAGAGGGCCGAGATCTGCCCAAAATTGGAGGTCGGCATGCATTTGGGATGGGCGAGAAGAGCGGTTTTTCTTCTTTTTTTCGTTTCTTTAGTTAGCGAAGCGAGTGTCTGTTCGGACCATGTGGTGGCAAAAGCGACGGCGCAAACCACTTATGGCTGGGAAGCCGAGTATGTAAAAGGCGAAAACCCAGGGCTATGGCAATTTTATAGGCCAACCCTATTGCCGGAAGCGCAGTGGCTTGCGATGGAATTACCGGTGAGAGATCAATGGGCTCGAGACCACGCGACAGAACTCGCTCCCACGATTCGAATTCCTTCGAAGCTTGTGAGAATGGCAACTGCCCCCCAATTTTTGCCGGAAGCCCTCATCGTCGACGAATCGGGGAATTGGGAAATCATTGGAGGGATTAGCCAATCAGTCGCCGAGCTCGAAACCGAAATTAAAACGATAGAAAAGGTAGTAGGACCCGGATCGTACCAAGCTCACGTCGTAGTTCCTTTCACCAATTTTCAAAAGGGATCGGCTGGCTACTCTCTATTCTCAGCCGACCTTTTAGCGTTTAGAAAACTAACCACGCAATTAGCACGTTATAAAAAGGATCCTAAGCAAGTTCCTGGAGCCTTCTTTAGTCACCCTTACCTGTCCGTGTTCACGAAAATGAAACGGGACATGCTAGTGGCGATCGCCGAGGTCAACGCTCAAGGGCGCGGCTGGCAAAGTGCGCTTCCGGTGATGCGTACACGCTACCCTGAACTAAACTATATTTGGGACGAGAATCGACCGTTCTACAAATACACTCTCGCCAACGCCCTTCGTACTGATATCTACGGCAATGACGGAGATTGCAAAATTTCCTCTGAATGAGACCAGCCGATTTCCATTTAGTGAGACCACCTGATTTCCACGGAATGAGACCACTCGATTTCCAATAATTGAGACCACCCCCGGTAGCGCCCAAAACAGCATAGATTGCCCTATTTTAG